>JAQUIZ010000016.1:0-25376 GCA_028683355.1 Fermentimonas sp. | reverse complement strand
AATGATATTAATTGGGTAATAGACCGTTATCTTGAGATTGAAAGCAAAAGCCATGAGAGTAGGGAACCACACTCAACAGTTAGTGCCGAGGAGTTTACATTAAAAACATCTGAAACAGAGCACACAATCGCAGATGAGCTGATAATTGATCAGAACCTTACAGGGATTGATTATAAACTTGCTAAATGTTGTAATCCTATCTACGGTGATGAAATTTTTGGCTTCGTATCCTCCCAAGGGATAAAAATCCATAGATTCAGTTGCCCCAATGCGCATGATCTTTTTTCACGCTTTGGGTACAGAGTATTAAAAGCCCGCTGGTCCGGTAAAACCAGTTCATCTAACTACACTATAATACTAAGGGTGATAGGAAACGACCAGATCAACATAGTTGCCAATCTGATGTCTATCATCTCTAAAGAAGATGGAGTTCAGATGAGATCAATTTCGATTGATTCCAACGACGGTCTGTTCCAGGGTAATATCGCTGTAATGCTTGCAAATACTTCAATGCTGGAACAGCTGATTAAAAAATTAAAAGCAGTAAAAGGAGTTAAATCAATAACCAGGCTAAATTAACAAAATCTATTTGTCGGCTTCTTCCGGAATATCTGTTGTTTCGGGTGATGTGTTTGTATTTGTTGGCTCAGGTATTACAAAAATAGCCAATAATTGCTGGATATAATCCTTTTCAAAATCCTGTGGTCTTAGGATCTCTTCACCATACTTTAAAAGGTCGATATCTATTACGACCTTACCTAGATATTTATCTTTCGGTGTACGGCCAACTGCCCTCTCTGTCTGCTTTATCTTATCAATTATTTCTTCCTGCGACATTTCGGTCTCGAAACTTGCAAGAATATTTCGGAACAGGTATTTAAAACTTTCATCTTCCGGTTCAGACAGAATCGGTTCACTAAAAATGATTTCGGGAAATACGTAAGAAAGCATACGCTTTGCTTTATCTATATTTGTTTTTGCAAACGTATTGGATCCTATGCTAAGTAAAATTGTGCTCATACTGATAAATTGAAACACAAACATACAAAAAAAAAAGGATTTATATAAGTCGCAATTAGAAATCGCTTAAATGTTTGTCCTAATAATCATTAATGACTACAGGCATTCATTTAATATTTCTCTTGCAACATCACCTGTTACATTGCGGTTCTCACCAAATGCAACCCCACGCTCATTGAAACGACGGACTATTGTTTCAATTGTTTCTTCACCTACTCCCTCTTCTGAAAGTCTTGTTGTAAGTCCAAGTGAGCGGTAGAACTCTTCAGTTGTTTCTATTGCTTTATCCACTCTTTCATCTTCAGATCCCTCTGTTATATTGAAAATCCTTTCACCATACTGTAGCAGCTTTTCATGTTTCTGTTCTTTTAGTGCTCTGAATGTGCCAGGCATTACTATAGCAAGCGAATGACCATGTGTTATACCATGAAGTGCTGTTAACTCATGCCCAATCTGATGAGTGGCCCAATCCTGAGTTATGCCCATTCTGATGAAATCGTTCAGCGCTAGAGTTGCCGAAAGCATATAGTCGGCCATAAGATCATAATCGTTAGGATTTTCTTTTATTTTTGGAGCAATCTCTATTATTGTCAAAAGCAAACCCTCAGCCCACCTGTCCATAATTCTCGATTGACCGGTAGTTGTCATATACTGTTCAAGTACATGAGTATAAGCATCAGCAAGTCCGCATGCAATCTGATGCTCAGATAGTGAGTATGTTACTTCCGGATCAAGTATCGAGAATTGAGGGTAATCTCCTCCAAAAGAGAATTTTTCATGTGTCTCTTCTCTTGTGATTACAGCCCCGCCATTCATTTCCGAGCCGGTTGCCGGCACTGTCATTACAGAAGAGAATGGGATCTGTTTGTCAGCGACTCCGCTCAGTACAATATCCCATGCATCTTTTTCAGAAGCAATTCCTGCTGCAATAAGTTTGGTTCCGTCTAATACTGAGCCTCCACCAACTGCCAGAATATAATCTATCTCATTTTCTTTTCCCAGCTTTATAGCTTTTCTAAGTGTCTCTACTCGCGGATTAGGTTCAATACCCCAAAATTCGGTATAATTTCTTCCTTTGAGTGCATTTTTTACCTGGTCGTATATACCATTCTTCGTAACACTTCCACCTCCATATGTTATTAAAAGGTTCACATTTTGTGGTATCAGTTCAGAAAGTTTTTCAATTTGACCCTTTCCAAAAACCAGTTTTGCAGGGTTCTGAAAAATAAAGTTCTTCATATATTTAAAATTATTTTTGGCATCAGTATATTCTGATTATTTAAACGATTTTACGTCCTACTTGTTCGACTTGTTTCGAAAATATATTAAAACAAGTCTTCAAATATATAACAATATTTATATAAACATTGCATTTGTTTTTATAATTTTATGATTGCAAAGGATTTGTTTATCTATCATGAAACAACTTTACCTGTTGCATAATTGTTTAAAATAATACATTAATTAAAAAATTAAATCTATGGGTACTGTAGTTCTTATTTTGTTTATCCTGATCGTAATCTTTCTAACGTATGGAGTTTCAATCTATAACAAGCTTGTGAGACTTCGTACTATGGTTCAGGAAGCCTGGAGTGGCATAAATGTTCAGTTGAAAAAACGTCACGATCTGATTCCAAATCTTGTTGAAACCGTAAAGGGATATGCTTCTCATGAGAGGGAAACGTTCGATAGCGTTACACGTGCCAGAGCCGGTGCGATGCAGGCACATGATGTTAAATCTCAGGAGGCTGCAGAGAATAACTTAAATGCAGCGCTAATCAGGTTACTGGCGGTTGCGGAGCAATATCCGGAGCTTAAAGCAAATCAAAATTTCCTGCAACTGCAAGATCAGCTGAGTCTTATTGAATCGGATATTGAGAAATCCAGGCGCTACTATAATGGCACTGTTCGCGAGAATAATATCCTTGTTGATACTTTTCCAAGCAATATTATAGCTGGTATGTACAAGTTTACAAAATCACTATTCTTCGAATTGGAAAACGAGGCTGAAAAAGCAGTTCCACAAGTTCAATTCTAATGCGTTATATTTATATCTTAACTCTTCTGTTTTTTTTCTCATTAGCTATAACGGCTCAGGAGGAGAAAATATACTCGTTTCATTCGGATATCACAGTTGATAAATCCGGAATGATTCAAGTTAAGGAGGCGATTCGTATATTTTCAAAAGGAGATCTGTTCAAACGGGGGATAACAAGGGCACTGCCACTAAACAGAAGTGACATTTATGACAACCGGATAAAGATGGATTATACGGTAGGCGAAGTGCTTATGAACGGTAATCCTGTTAACTTCTTTACAGAAAAAGAGGGCGGACATCTTGTTATTTATGTAGGTGACAGAAATATATTCCTTGAACCGGGATTCTATAATTATGAAATTCACTATAAAACCGCCGGGCAGATTGGTTTTTTTGAAGATTATGATGAGCTGAGCTGGAACGTTAATGGAGTATCAGATAAAATGACAGATAGCGTAAGTTCAGTTGTCCGTTTGCCCGAAGAAGCAAGAATTATAAGTTCACATTGTTATACGGGTATAATGGGATCTACAGATAGTGGCTGTTTCTCTGAAACTCTTGAAGATGGTTCTTTTAAAACATTGGTAACCAATTTGCCACCAGATGAGATGCTTACAGTCTCTGTAGCTTTCACAAAAGGAGTCGTTAAACAACCGGCAGGATTTGAGCCTAAGGTATTGTCATGGTTTGATAAAAACGGCTTGGCCTTTATAAGTGCAATTTTTGTTCTATTATTGTCGGTTTATTATCGGGTTACCTGGCAAAGATATGGAGTAGACCCTCCCAAGCCTGTCGCAATTCCTCAGTTTTCACCACCCGACGGCCTGTCACCTGCTGCAGTAGGAATGCTGCATAAAGGATATTTTATGGATGACCTTATTACTTCTTCAATAGTTAACCTGTCTGTAAAAGGTTACCTTACAATAGAAGAGATAATAGAGAAAAAAGGATTGTTTGGAATACGTAAGGACAGGGTGTTTTCTCTGACCCGAATGAAAAATGATTATAGTAAATTGCCTGCAGAAGAAGCTGTTATCTTACGAGATCTTTTTTATTCAGACGATAATATAAAACTTGATGGAAAATACAACAAGGATGTGTCAGACATGATGCAGAATTACAGGAAAAGTCTTAATAAACAATTCAAACCTGTTATTGATGAAGGGCAAAATATCAAATTTCATGTAATACCCTGGCTTGCAGTAATACTATATATTATTATACTGTTTTATTTTATAAACAATAATTTGTTACTTTTCGAAGTAAACAGTTATGCACTGTTTATTACTATCCCCTTGCTTGCCATCCTATATGTAATTTATGCAATACAGATAGTTCGCCCGGGTGAGAGGAAACTGCATTACAAGTCAAATATTGAGGGACTAAAAATGTATCTCGATGTTGCAGAAGAAAAACGGATGCAGTTTTTTAATCCTCCTACGGTTACTCCTGAGAAGTTTGAAGAATTGCTTCCGTATGCTATTGCTCTGGATATGGAAGAAGTCTGGGGAGAAAAATTTGAAAAAACATTCCTTTCTTCATCTATGCAGCCCGAAACTTATCAGCCTACATGGTACACAGGAACATATGTTAATGCAGCACTGTTTGGTCATGCTCTTAATAGTACACTTTCCAATACAATGAGTCACTCCGCAACCCAGCCATCTTCCTCTGGTGGAGGTAACTGGAGCAGCGGCTCCTTTGGTGGCGGCTTTTCGGGAATGGGAGGCGGAGGAGGAAGTGTTGGAGGATGGTGAACATACCATGCAAATGATTGTTGAATAATAAAATCAAGTATGGAAGATTCTAATTCAATATTCAGAATTACTAGACTTGACCGATTCAATTATCCGATGCTAAGAAGCAGATTGATTGATCTGTACTTAACAACATTTACCAAAGGAAAGTATGCGCAGTATATTGAAACTCAGACTGCCGGAGCTACAATTGATTATTTAATTGAAAACGGTTTAGGGAATATAGTAATTAATGATGATCAGCCTGTTGCGTTTGCACTTGCAACATCATTATTTAATGATAAAGAGTTTCCATCAGGAGAAATAGATAATATAAAGTTAGAGAACACAGTTTATATTGCAGAAGTTGTTGTTCATAGTGATTTTCGAAGGATGGGTTTAGCCACTGCTTTGATAAAGAACCTTATAGAGAGGGTGGGTAATGATTATACAGGTGTGGTAATTCGTGTCTGGGAAAAAAACAGACCTGCTCTGAAGCTTTATCAAAAGCTTGGTTTTAACCAAATAGCAGAAATTTCACAAAGTAAAATGAGTTCTCCGACAGAAGAGTTTAAGATGAAAAAAATATATTTATACAAAAAACTTACTTCCTAACATGACTGATTTAATTACCAAAACTATTGATTTACGTTCAGGGTCTCATGATAAGAAAAGAGAGGAGATACGGGATTACTTCCTCAAAACATGGGCGATAGACGAGTTGCTTTATACACAACTTAAATCGGATGATATATTCTACAAACGAGGAGATTCCTTAAGGCATATTATTCTGTTTTACCTGGGGCATACAGCTGCTTTTTATATTAACAAGCTATTTCTGGCCAAGATCATTGACCATCGGGTTAATCCTAAATTTGAATCCATATTTGCAATTGGTGTAGATGAGATGAGTTGGGATGATTTAGATAATAACCACTATGATTGGCCACCTGTAAATGAGGTGCGTGCTTATCGTGACGAAGTAAAGAAAATTGTTCTGCAGGTAATAGATAAAGCTCCTCTTGAACTGCCGGTCAACTGGGACAGTCCTTTCTGGATTATAATGATGGGTATAGAACATGAGAGAATACATCTGGAAACATCTTCTGTTCTGATTCGTCAGCTTCCAATGGAGGACTTAACACCCGGACTCTTCGGATATCGTTGCCCTATAACCGGTGATGCACCTGATAATGAGTTGATACCTGTTAGTGGTGCAATCGTGAACTTAGGTAAACCTCTTGACTATCCGTTGTACGGGTGGGATAATGAGTATGGCAGTTATGAAGAAGAGGTTGCCGAATTTGCAGCTGCAAAATATCTTACATCCAACAGAGAATATCTTGAGTTTGTTGAGGAAGGAGGGTATACAAATCAAAAATACTGGACAGAAGAGGGATGGAACTGGAGAAACTTTAAACAGGCTGATATGCCTCTTTTTTGGCGAAAAGATGAAAAAGGGTATAATCTTCGTCTTGTAGCAGAAGAGATACCAATGCCCTGGAGCTGGCCTGTAGAAGTGAATTATCTTGAAGCTAAAGCCTTTTGCAATTGGAAAAGCTTTAAGAATGGAAAAAATTACCGTTTGCCTACAGAAGCTGAGTGGTATCGTCTTCACAAAGTGGCTAAATTATCTGAAGTAACTGAATGGGAGCAGGCTCCGGGTAATATCAATCTTGAGCACTTTGCTTCACCTTGTCCAGTAAATATGTTTGAACAGGGTCAGTTTTTCGATGTAATAGGTAATGTCTGGCAATGGACAGAAACACCTATAACCGGATTTCCCGGGTTTAAAGTGCATCCGATGTATGATGATTTTTCAACACCTACTTTTGATGGGAAGCACAACCTGATTAAAGGTGGTTCTTGGATATCAACCGGTAATGAGGCAACTATTCATTCTCGATACGCATTCCGCAGACATTTTTATCAGCATGCCGGATTCAGGTATATTGAGTCGGATGCTCCTCTGAAAATTCAACAGGCAGACTATGAGACTGATGAAGAGGTGGCTCTTTCATGCGAAGACAATTGGGGAGATGTATATACCGACGAGCATAACCTTTCAAAGCAGCTTTCTGTGATTGTAAATGATTTATTAAAAGATAGTCCTGATTCCCGTATATTGGACCTAAACTCCGACACAGGCCGCCTTGCCTTCGAGCTTGCAAGAAACTTTAAAGATGTTACTGCACTAGATTTCACTGCTCGTATGATACGTATTCCAATTCAGCTTCAGGAGCAGGGTTATGTTCGCTACACAATGAAGGATGAGGGAGAACTGGTGTTTTATCGTGATATCGTGCTAAATGATTTCGAACTGACCAAAATAAAGGATAATGTAATGTTTATGCAGGCTGATGCCATGAACCTGAAAGATAACTACTCAGGTTATGATCTGATTATAGTACCTGCTATGTTAGAGGAATTAAGTGATCCAAAAGAATTCTTGTCTAAGATTCATGACAGAATTAATGATAATGGTTTTCTTATAATAGCCTCAGATTATGAGTGGGATGCGAAAAAGACGCCACGTGATAAATGGCCTGGTGGCTTCAAACAGGATGGCGAACCTGTAACATCATTAGATGGAATAACTAATGTACTTGAAAGTAATTTCGAGCTTCATGCTAAGCCACATGATATAATTCAGATGAAGAAAAAATCATCCAGACTTACCGAAAAAAGAATTCTTCAGGTAACAGTCTGGAAGAAAAAATAGATTTAGTTAAACCATCTTGTAAGCGCACTGAAAATGTTTTCATTCTCTTTGCGCTTTCTTTCAATTATCTCGGATGGTGTTGGAGCGAATACTTTTAGTCCCTTGTGAACTATGCGGACATCTACTTCACTCTCTGCATATACAGGTTCACCATCCATATGCATTAATCCCGGTTTAGCACGTTTAATGTGAAGCTTTTGTGTGACCAGGGAGGTCATCTTACTGTTTTTTTCAATATTCTTTGTGAAGAGCTGAATAGTTGTCTGCGGTATCTCTAAAGCATTAAGTGGTTTAAGGATAGACACATTCATCATTCCGTCGTCCATGCTCGCGTTAGGTGCAATATATGCTTCATTTCCATATTGAGATGCATTAGCACAGGTGAGAATGAAGGCTTTCTCTGTTAGTTTACCATCGTCATGAGTGATTTCATACTCTTCAGCCCTGAAGTCAACAACACTTTCCAGAACGTTTCTGACGTATCCCAGAGGCCCTCGTTTCTTATCCTCGGCAAACCTGCCGCTTACAAATGCATCAAATCCAAATCCGCAGGTACAAAAAAAGATATGTCCGTTGGCAACTCCGTAATCAATTGTGCGTGTATATGCATTAAGAATTATTTCTAATGCTTTTTCAATATCAATTGGTATACCTAAATCTCTGGCAAGGCCGTTACCTGAACCTAAGGGTAAAATACCCAGGGTGGTGTTAGTGTTAACCAGTTCCCGGGCAATCTCATTAACTGTGCCATCTCCGCCTGCTGCAATCACATATTTGTATTTTTTCTTAGCAGCCTGCCTCGCAATCTCAGTTGCATGTTCAGGATAACCTGTTACACGGATTATAAGGTCCTGTTTTTTCTGATCTATTGCTGATGCTACTTCTTCAGGTATGTTCTTCTTGGATTCAGTTCCCGAAACGGGATTAATAATCAGGCATACTTTTTCTTTAGCCATATATTTTAAATCAGTTTTTATTTTATCAAGTTAAAGGGATATAAATTAAAACAAACATAACCCTATTTTGTTTTTTAGACTTAATTATTTGCCCCTTAAGCCATAGTTGAGTATTTTTGCTGATAAAAAAAATGAAAGTAAAAGAAAAGCCAGATAGCTTGATTTTAGATATGGACGGCACTCTTTGGGATAACGTAGATACTTATGCCAAAGCATGGACAGCAGGATTCGAAAAGTGTGGTTATAGCAAAACAATCTCCAGATATGATATAATAGGCCTGATGGGCAAAGAGGCCAGAGTTATGCTTAATACTATTATTCCTGAATGGACTGACGAAATGCATGATACACTGTTTGAGGCAGTCATAGATTCGTATCAGGAGCTGGTGCCTGTAATGGAACCGGTTATATATGAAGGAGTGCAGGAAGGTATGGAGCTTCTTTCAAAAGATTATAAGTTGTTTCTCTTAAGTAACTGTGAAAAAGATGGGTTGGTAAACTTTATGAATCATACCAAAACAGGTCATCTTATTACAGACTATATGGAGCATGGAATGAACCTGAAGCCTAAACACCATAACATGCAATTACTGGTTGACAGGCATGATCTTAAATCTCCTGTTTATGTTGGAGATACAGATTCTGACAGTGTGGAATCTACTAAAGCAGGAGTACCTTTTATTTATATGACGTATGGATTTGGTAAAACAGAAAACTATTCTTTGAAATTCGACTCATTCAGTGATTTAGTACAGTATTATGTAAACTTGTCTAATAACCATTAATAAACACATGCAATCAGCGTATATTTTAATAATAATAGCAGTGTATTTTGGGGTATTGATGTTAATATCCTATCTCACCAGTAGAAAAGGTTCCGGCAACGATGAATTTTTTCGTGCCAATAAATCTTCAAAGTGGTATGTAGTTGCAGTTGCTATGGTCGGGACATCTATCTCGGGAGTTACTTTTGTTTCTGTACCCGGCATGGTGCGTAACCTTGATATGACATATATGCAAATGGTATTCGGCTTTTTCTTTGGATATCTTGTAATTGCATATGTATTACTTCCTCTTTATTATAAGCTGAATCTGACAACAATTTATGGTTATCTTGATCAGCGATACGGCCCCAAATCATATAAGACAGGTGCATGGTTCTTTTTGATATCTAAAATTGTGGGTGCTGCTGCAAGGTTGTATCTTGTAGCGTTTATCTTACAGAGACTGGTTTTTGATGCATGGGGGGTACCGTTCGTAGTTACGGTTGTTGGTATAATTACGGTAATCTGGTTATATAGCCATAAGAGTGGAATAAAGACAATTATTTGGACTGACTGGTTGCAGACAATCCTCTTTATAACTGCATTGGTACTTATAGTCTGGCAGGTAAGTACGCGGTTGAATCTTGATTTTGGTGGAGTGGTAACCGCAATTAGTGAGAGCTCTCATTCCAGAATATTTGTTTTCGATGATTGGGTAAGCACACAAAACTTCTTTAAGCAATTTTTTAGCGGCATGTTTATTACTATTGTGATGACAGGGCTTGACCAGGATCAGATGCAGAAGAACCTTACTATTCGCACATTAAAAGATGCTCAAAAGAATGTTGTCTCTTATGGGTTTGCATTTGCTCCTATAAACTTCTTATTTCTTAGCCTGGGTGTACTGTTACTGATATTTGCCGAACAAAATGCAATAGTGCTACCTGAAATTTCTGATGAGATACTGCCTGTTATTGCCAGTCAGCACCTGGGACCTGTTGTACTCGGTATTTTTGTGATGGGTATAGTTGCAGCTGCTTTCTCAAGTGCAGACTCAGCACTGACAGCTCTTACGACCTCTTTTTGTGTGGATATTCTAAATATGAAAGCTATCTCTCAGAACAAGGAGAAGGAGAAAAAGGATATCAAGACACGTCGTATCGTTCACTTAGCTATAAGTGCGGTGTTTGTACTTATTATTCTGCTGATCGAAGCTATAGGGTCTGATAGTATCATAAACGCAATATATAAACTGGCATCTTATACCTACGGTCCGTTACTCGGTCTCTATTTCTTTGGACTATATACAAAGGTTAAACCTACAGATAAGTTTGTACCTTTTATTGCTATTGCCGCACCTGTAATATGTTTTGTAATAGAAATAGTAATGATGCATCTTTTCAGTTATCGTGTTGGATATGAGTTGCTGTTAATTAACGGATTAATAACAGGTATGGGTCTTTACGCAATTTCTTTCAGGAATAAAAAAATATAAAAATATAGTAAAATGATTATTAAATCTGCAGAGTTTATAGTAAGCAATAGTGATTACAGTAAATGCCCTCAGGATGGTAAACCTGAATATGCTTTTATCGGTCGCTCAAATGTAGGAAAATCCTCTTTAATCAACATGCTTACCAACCGTAAAGGGTTGGCCATGACCTCTTCTACTCCTGGTAAAACAATGTTGATTAATCATTTTCTTATTAATGAACAATGGTACCTGGTGGATTTACCCGGTTATGGTTATGCTAGAAGAGGAAAAGAGGGACGTGAAAAAATCAGAGAGATAATTGAGGATTATGTACTTGAACGTGAACAGCTGATGAATTTGTTCGTACTGGTCGACTCACGTCATGAACCTCAGATTATTGATCTTGAATTTATGGAATGGCTGGGAGAAAATGGAATCCCTTTCTCTATAGTTTTCACTAAAGGTGATAAGCAGGGACCATCCCGTCTTCAGCAAAATATTGATACTTACAAAGAAAGGCTATTGGAATCATGGGAAGAGCTGCCACCTGTTTTTATTACTTCATCTGAGAAAAAACAGGGTAGGGATGATCTGCTGAGCTATATTGGGTCGATTAATAAAAGCCTGTAAACTCAATTAGTTAGTATTTACCTAACGTCCCGCCAACGATATCAAGCAGCTCGTTGGTTATTGATTCCTGACGAAGTTTGTTATATTCTCTGGTTAACTCTTCAATCAAGTTATCAGCGTTGTCATTTGCAATCTGCATTGCAGTCATACGTGCAGCATGTTCGGATGTAACAGAATCGACGTGTGTTGTGAAGAGATTTACTTTTAATACTTTGGGTATTAGCTTCTCCATGATGGTCAACCTGTCCGGCTCAATAATGTAATCAGGAATAATGTGTTTGTTTTCACTTTTCTCAACCAAACCTTCCAAATGAGATTCAACCCCGCCTTGCAGTTCAATCGGGAGAAATGGTTCGTGTAAAAGTACCTGTGTGCCTTTGCTTTTAAAGTGATGATAAATCAATTCAACACGGTCGATCTCTTCTTTAAGAAATTGCTCCATAAGATCACCTGCAAGACGCTGTGCAAATTCATAAGATGGATTGCCGCTTACATCAGAGTAGTCTTCAGTAACATCCATATCCATTTTGGTAACGGCTTTTGCAACTTTAGCGCCAAAGGTATAAATTAGAATGTTTTCTTTTCCCAAATGGAGATATGAATCAACAACCGACTTTAGTTTAGTTGCTACATTGTCGTTAAACCTGCCGGCAAGACCAGTGTTTGAAGAAAAGGCAATAATTGCAACTCTCTCAACTGGGCGCTCTTTCGTAAACGGAGTGGTGAAATTCTCTTCCTGACTGAGAAACATATTCAGCAGCTGACTCAGTTTTTCTTCATATGGGTACAGGTTTTGAATGATGTTCTGTGTCTTACGCAGTTTAGCGGAAGAGACCATCATCATTGCCGTAGTAATCTTTTGTGTTGATTTAACTGATTGAAGTCTACTTTTTATCTCTTTAAGTTGTGCCATATTATTTACAACATAGATTGAATTGTGTTAGAGGCAACACTCTCAATTATTTTGCCTATCTCATCATTCATGATTCCTTTACTCAGTGGTTTTAGTACATCTTCTTTATGGGCTAGCTCTAAAGTTGTTAAAAACTCTTTCTCGAATTCATGTATCCTATCTAAAGGGACTTCCTTCAGCAGGCCGTGAGTACCACAATAAAGAACTGCAATCTGATTTTCTACGCTTACCGGACTGTGCACCGGCTGTATCAGCAACTGTTCATTCTTTTGTCCTTTATCAATTGCCATTGCTGTCACCGGGTCCATGTCACCTCCAAATTTTGAGAATGCAGCCAGTTCCTGATATTGTGCCTGATCAATTTTTAATGAACCGGCAACCTTTTTCATCGCTTTTATCTGTGCATTTCCACCTACACGGGAAACTGAAATTCCCACGTTTATGGCAGGTCGTATTCCCATATTATAGAGGTCAGCCTCTAAGAATATCTGTCCGTCAGTAATTGAAATAACATTTGTGGGGATATAAGCAGACACGTCACCTGCTTGTGTTTCAATTATAGGCAGTGCAGTCAGTGAACCTCCTCCTTTTACCTTACCAACAAGACTCTCAGGTAAGTCATTCATATTTGTTGCCACTTCTTCCTGATCAATAATATTAGCTGCTCTTTCGAGGAGTCGTGAGTGCAGATAGAATATATCACCTGGATATGCTTCACGGCCCGAAGGTCGTCTAAGTATTAGTGATACCTCGCGATAGGCAACAGCTTGTTTCGATAAGTCGTCATATACAACAAGTGCATTTCTTCCGGTATCACGGAAAAACTCACCTACCGCAGCCCCCGCAAATGGTGCTATATAACGCATTGCTGCAGAATCAGAGCCACTTGCTGAGATAATGGTAGTGTAATCCATTGCACCATGATCAGTAAGCGTTTTCAATATTGAAGCTACTGATGAGCCCTTCTGTCCAATAGCAACATAAATGCAATAGACAGGATCACCCTGTTCGAAATTCTTTCTCTGGTTTAGGATAGTGTCTATAGCAATACTGGTTTTTCCTGTCTGACGGTCACCAATAATCAGTTCTCTTTGTCCACGTCCAATCGGAATCATAGCGTCCACAGACTTTAAACCAGTCTGCAGTGGTGTATCCACAGGCTGACGGAACACTACTCCAGGTGCTCTTCTTTCGAGAGGCATCTCAAATAGTTCACCCTTAATAGGTCCTTTTCCATCGATTGGTTCGCCCAATGGTGATATCACACGACCAAGCATTCCCTCTCCCACAAATATAGAAGCAACACGGCCTGTTCTTTTAACGGTAAAGCCCTCTTTTACATCACTGGATGTACCAAGCAGAATTGCACCTACATTGTCTTCTTCCAGATTCATAACAATGGCCTGCATACCATTATCGAACTCAAGCAACTCGTTTGATTCAGCATTGCGTAATCCATATATCCGAACAACACCATCACTTACACTGATGACCGTTCCTGTTTCATCGAACTTTACATCAGTGTCAAATCCTTCAAGCTGCATTCTGAGTACCTCAGAAACTTCACTAACCTTTATTGAATTATTTGCCATTATTTCTCTTTTTCACTAAAAACTATCTAAGCATTTTCTGCACCCTGTCTCTTGATCTTGCTCTTTATGCGGGTCAGTTTACCCGATACACTTGCATCCCACCTTAAATCATTTAAATGTAATACAAATCCTCCAATTATATCAGGATCAACAACAGGCTCTATTTCCAGCTTTTCCCCAACCAATTCACTTATGCGTGATATAATTTTCTCCTCATTTTCTTTGTTTATGGGAACTGCTGTGATAAGTTTTCCGTATTGTATATTAAATTTGTTCCGATAAAGCTCGACATAACGAAGTGCAATAAACGGAATCACCTCTTCTCTTTCATTCTTTAATATGAGGTCGGTCATCTTATCCAATGAAGAAGGTACACTACCTCCTATAGATGTGAAAAGGATTTGCTTTTTATTCTTACGTGAGATTGCAGAATTTGCAAGTGCAATACGTAGCTGGGGTACCTGCAAATAAACTTCCGACAGGGTTTTCATTCTACCATATACCTCTTTCTCCTGGCCAGATGCTGATGCATAATCCAGTAATGCTGAGGCGTATCGGGTTGAAATTAGTCCTGTATTCATATAAATTATGATTTAGATATTTCAATTTCGTCAAGCAGACGATCTATCATGTTCAACTGTTCTTTATCATTACCCAGCTTCTCTCTCAGGATCTTTTCAGCAAGACTCACAGACATAATTGTTACTTCACTTCTGATTGATCTCAGAACCTGATCTTTCTCGGCATGTATTTGCTTACGTGCCTCAGCAATCATATTTTCTGTTTCCTGACTAGCCTTTACATGCGCTTCCTGAAGAATTTCTTCCTTAATTCTGGCAGTCTCTTTCAGTATAGCATTCTGCTCTTTGTGCGCTTCGGCCAAAATTCTGGCTCTAGTCTCTTTTACCTTAGCTAGCTCTTCGTTTGCTTCCCGGGCAGATTTTAGTGATCCTTCGATATAGCTGGTCCTTTTATCCACTGCTTTTAATATAGAAGGGAAAGCAAATTTTGCTAAAATCAGAACTACTATTCCAAATGATATGGTCATCCAAATGACTAATCCGGGATCGGGAGTTAAAAGCGACATATGTTAGTTTTTAAAGTATAAAACCGCAGACCACAATTGCAAAAAGTGAAACACCTTCAATAAGCGCGGCTGAGATAATCATTGTTGTACGGATATCCGAACCTGCTTCAGGCTGACGGGCAATACCTTCAACTGCTGCCTTACCAATTTGCCCAATTCCAATAGCGGCACCAATAACAGCTACTGCTACACCAATTGCAGCGCCTAAGGACCCTAGTCCGCTGGTGGTTTGTAATAACACTGATAATAATTCCATAATTTAATTTTATTTTAACATTGATTTATATTTATCTTTTAAGTTCTAAATGGTTGGACTGCTCTGCTAGTTTCTCAACAGCCAGTTCTTTGTTGCCATTCTCCGTCTCTTTCTCTCTTGCTAAACCAATAAATACTGATGAGAGTAATGTAAAAACATATGCCTGTATAAAGGCTACCAGCAACTCTACGAAATCTATGAAAACCGTAAAAATAACAGATATAACGGTCATAGATGTATTTATTGCAGATCCTAAACTTACTGTGACAAACACCAGAGATGTCAATCCCAGTACTATCGCATGACCTGCCATTATATTTGCAAACAGACGAATCATCAATGCAAATGGCTTGGTTAATGTTCCCACAATCTCTATGATCTGCATAAGTGGAAATGGCACTTTCAGCCAAACGGGAGTGTCGGGCCAAAATAAGTCTTTATAGTACTTCTTTGAACCTGTTAAATTGATCACAAGAAAAGTCCCAATAGCTAACACTATAGTCACTGAAATGTTTCCGGTTACGTTTGCACCTCCCGGGAAAATAGGGAACAAACCTAACAGGTTATTAAAGAAAATAAAGAAAAACAGTGTCAGCAAATATGGCGAATAGCGCTTGTAATCTTCTCCTATTGCAGGTTTAATAACCTCGTCAATAATCATCAGTATAAATATTTCCATCATTCCTGTAAAACCTTTCTTAGGTTTCAAGGGATCACGTTTTATGGATTGTGATACTCCTAAAATAATGATTATCAGCATCAATGAGCTAAGCATCAAAGATGCTGCATTCTTAGTGATTGAGAGGTCTAAAGGACGCATCTCTTCTCCCGAAGCTAAGATTTCAACTATCTTTCCCTTATATTTTCCATCTGTAGCAATGCCAAAACCTCTATAATTGTTATCAATGTTGTGCAGTTTTGAAGAAAGAAACATATTCCATCCTGAGGTCTTACTGTACAGTATTACCGGAAGGTGAATTGTTACATCCCTTTTTTTGCTGCTAAAGAGATGCCATTCATATGAGTCTGCAAGATGATCAAGTATAAGTTCTTTTACATTAAGCTCTTCCTCAGTAGTCGTGTTACTGACGTTAATATCCAAAGCTTCTCCTCCTGCAGCATAGTTTGCTGCAGAAAAAGTGAATAAAACAATCAAAAATAATATGTGCTTCATAAATCTATTCGCTCGTGGTCACTTGGCAGTTTGTTCTGTTCCTTCATATTTTTGAGATATTTCTCCATTCTAAGGTAGATATAGGTTTCCCATATCAGAGAGATTAGGTAAAATATAACAAATAATGCAGCGAAGTTCCTTATGCCGGGCTGGTGAATAAACCAGTACAGTAATATCACACCAAATGAAGTAAATATTTTGATCACCCTCATTATCATATAAAGATTCACTAAATGAACAGAGTTTTCCAGAGGAGTTCGCCTAAAACGCAATATAAAAATTACCCCCATCAGGTAGAAAAATAACGGAATGACGAAGTAGCCATTAACCATCATCTCCGGAAAGAATAGTTTAACTACAATCCACATTCCTACACCTGCTGCAAGAATAACGATTGTATGAAATATCAGAAAATATTTCATTAACTTATTCATTCTGTTTTACTTTTTTCTTTATAGGATCGATACAAACAGTTATATTATTATTGCTTACCTCTACAAAACCGTCGGTTATTTCCATCTCTTTAATATGGCCATTGGTCGAGAATACAAGCATACCTTTTGTCAATAATGATATAAGAGGAGCATGATTGTTTAAAATCTGGAAAGGGCCCATAACACCGGGTAAAGTTACAGAATCCACTTCACCTTTAAAATAGGTCTTTTCGGGACTTATAATTTCTAGTTTCATAATTAATCAACTCTTTATAAATTATCCTTTAATACTTTGCTCTATCAGCTGGTTTCCTTTTTCAATTGCTTCCTCAATTGTACCTACATTCATAAATGCTGCTTCGGGGTATTTATCCGTTTCACCTTCTAAAATCATCTGAAACCCTTTTATTGTATCTTTAATAGGTACCATCACGCCCGGCTGTCCGGTATATTGTTCTGCCATAAAAAAGGGTTGTGAAAGAAAACGCTGCACTTTGCGTGCGCGGTTAACCGTCAGCCTGTCTTCATCAGAAAGTTCTTCCATACCAAGAATTGATATGATATCTTGCAGCTCCTTGTAACGCTGCAATATCTGTTTTACTCGCATTGCAGTGTTATAATGATCTTCACCCACAATTGATGGTTCCAGAATGCGAGATGATGACTCAAGTGGATCAACTGCCGGATATATACCCAGGGATGCTATCTTTCTGCTAAGTACGGTTGATGCGTCAAGATAACTGAATGTTGTTGCAGGAGCCGGGTCTGTAAGGTCGTCTGCAGGAACGTATACCGCCTGAACAGATGTTATCGAACCATATTTTGTAGAAGCAATTCTCTCCTGAAGTGTACCCATCTCTGATGCCAGTGTAGGCTGATAACCTACTGCTGATGGCATACGGCCTAAAAGTGCGGATACTTCAGAACCGGCCTGAACAAAACGGAATATGTTATCTATAAAAAGCAAAGTATCGCTGCCTTCACCTCCGCTGTCACGAAATGATTCGGCTACAGCGAGTCCGGTAAGTGCTACTGATGCTCTAGCTCCGGGAGGTTCATTCATCTGACCAAAAACCAGGGTTGTCTGTGATTCTTTGAGCTTTTCGTAATCTATCTTACTGAGATCCCATTTGCCCTCATCCATACCTTTTTTAAACTCTTTGCCATATTTGATTACTCCGGATTCAATCATCTCACGCAGCAGGTCGTTTCCCTCACGGGTACGTTCACCCACTCCGGCGAATACTGAATATCCTTTGTGTCCTTTAGCAATATTATTGATGAGTTCCATTATGATAACCGTCTTTCCTACACCTGCTCCTCCAAAAAGTCCAATCTTGCCTCCTTTTAAATAAGGTTGTAGCAGGTCAATTACTTTTATGCCTGTGTGAAGTATTTCTTCTGTGGTGGTCAGGTCTTCAAATTTGGGAGCCTCTCGATGGATGGGGTACTGACTATCTCTACTAAGTTTAGAAAGGCCGTCAATTGGTCTTCCTACAACATTCAGCAAACGGCCTTTAATCTGTTCACCTACGGGCACGCTTATCGGTCGTCCCAAAGCCTTTGCCTGAAGTCCGCGACTCAACCCGTCGGTAGACTCCATCGCAACAGTACGTACAATATTTTCTCCAATGTGTTGCTGAACTTCAAGAAATACTTCCTGCCCGTCATTACGTTTGACATATAGTGCATCGTTAATAGCGGGTAACTTGATTTCTTCAGAATCTGATAACTCAAAACGAACATCAACAACAGGACCTATAATTTGGGAAATTTTCCCCATTAATACCTGCATAGTAAATAGTAATGATTTTTGTTGTCAGCTGATGCCGACTTTCACAAAGGTACTAAATTAATTGAAGAAAAAAAAGCGAAATATAATGAGCCACAAGCGAGGATCGAACTCGCGACCTACGCGTTACGAATGCGTTACTCTACCAACTGAGCTATTGTGGCAAATATGTCGGGCAGCTAAATTGCTGCCCGATATATTATTAAATAAGAAATTACGAAACTGTATTAAGCAGTAACTCCTTCTTTATTGCGTTTGTTTAACATTATCTTGTATGCAACCGGTGCAGCAACAAATAAACTGGTAACTGTTCCTACAACCACACCTATTAACATTGCAAATACAAAACTTCTTACTGCGTCTCCTCCAAGGAAGAGTATAACGATTATCACAAGTACAGTACTTAGACCTGTATTGATAGTTCGTGCAAGTGTTGCATTCATAGAGTCATTGAAAAGCTCCCTCAACCCTCGTTTAGGATATAGATGCATATACTCACGCACACGGTCAAATACTACTACCTTGTCGTTAATAGAATATCCTACAATGGTTAGAATCGCGGCAACAAACGTTTGGTCCATCTCCATAGAGAACGGCATCACTCTCCAAAGTAATGAGTATAGTCCTATTACAGAGAATGCATCAATTGCAAGTGCAGCAACTGTTCCCATCGAGAATCCCCAGTTGTTAAAGCGGAACATAATATATAACCCCATACAGATAAGTGCTATCAGCAATGATAAGAAAGCGTTATTCAGCATATCTTCAGCTATACTTGGCCCCACTTTCTGTGAACTCATGATATGATCGTCAATGCTTAAGCCAGGAGTCATAAATTCTGCCATACCTTCACCCAACAGATCACGCAGTTCCTCTTCAACATTTGCACCGTCTTCCTCAATCATGTAGTTTGTAGAAATCCTTACCTGATTGCTTGAACCGATTGTAATAACACGAACTGATTCTCCGAAGTAGGGTACCAGTGCATCTTCCACATCCTGTGTATTTACTGGTTGATCAAAGCGTACTATATAGTTGCGGCCACCGGTAAAATCGATACCTGAATTCAACCCTATGGTAAATAAAGATGCTATACTTACAATTACAAAAATTGTTATACCAATAATTATATTCTTACTGTTCTTCAGGAAGTCAAAGCTATACTCTTTATAGATTGCTCTTGAGAATGGAGTCTGGAATGTAAGATTTTGCCATTTTCCTTTTGATAGTTGAAATTCGTAAACCATACGTGTCAGGAATACAGCAGTAAGGAATGAAGCTGCAATACCAATGATAAGTGTCACGGCAAATCCTCTGATTGCTCCAACCCCAAATATTGCAAGGATGATACCTGTAATAATAGTTGTTAAGTTCGAATCAAAAATTGCTGAAAATGCGTTCTTATATCCATCTTCCAAAGCACGGCGAAGTGTTTTACCTGTGGCAAGCTCTTCTTTTATACGCTCGTTGATAAGTACGTTCGCATCAACCGCCATAGCAAGTGACAGAATCATACCCGCAATACCCGGAAGTGTAAGCACTGCCTGGAATGCAGCGAGAATACCCAGAGTAAAGAAGAAGTTAAGCAAAAGAGCAACATTAATAACTGAACCCGGAATAAATCCGTAAAGCATCATTGTAAATATAAATAGTACAGCCAATGCTATTATAAACGAAATTAACCCGTCCTGAATAGCTTCCTGTCCTAAAGAGGGTCCAACCACATCTTCCTGAACAATGCGAATGCCGGCCTGCATTTTACCCGATTTCAATACGTTCTCAAGGTCCTGCGCTTCCTGAGGTGAGAAGTCACCTGAAATAGAAGAACGGCCTCCTTCAATGCGGTCATTTACTCTTGGAGCTGAATATACATATCCGTCAAGTACAATCGCAATTGAATTGCCAATTTCAGCACCCGTTATGGTTGCCCATCGGCTAGCACCTGCAGAGTTCATTGTCATACTTACTTCCCACGCAGAGCCCTGTTGTCCCTGGTCGGCTTTAGCATTAGTAACCACATCACCGGTAAGTGCGGGGCCACGACTGCTACCGTCACCCTTAAGTGCAAATAGCTGGAAATAAGTCTCATGCTGATCAACAGGTTTGAATCCCCATTTAAAGTTTACGTCAGCGGGGAATAATCCTTTATAGCGCTGCAGAAGGAAGTTTACTGATGCTGTGTCAAGCTTGGAAACTGTACCCAGTACAGGACCACCGGCTCCGCTCATTGCGAAATACGGTTCGTTGAAGTACTCAATAAAACTTCTGTCTATTACAACTTTTTCTTCTTCAAAGTCGGCAGGTTCTGCTGCAATCAAACTATCCTCAGTCTCAGTCAAACCTTCTTCCGCAAGAGAGTCGGCAGGTTCAACCACAGAGTTTGTTCTCATAGCTAAAGCATACTCACTTGATCTGGAGTTTAATTCGTTGAAGTACATACCCAGCTCATTCAGGTTGTATGTTTTCCAGAATTCCAGATTGGCACTTCCCTGTAAAAGGTTACGCACACGTTCCGGTTCTGTTATACCTGGAAGTTCCACGAGTATACGTTCTGCACGGTCAAGACGCTGAATGTTTGGTGCTACAACACCAAAGCGGTCGATACGGGTAGCCAAAACGTTAAATGAGTTATCAGCAACGCTTGAAAGTTCATTTCTGAGTACTGTTATCACCTGATCGTTTGTGGCAGTAGGAGTAACCCTGTCAGCCATCGTGACACTGTAGATATTGGCAAGTTTGCCTTCAGGGTTAATCTGTTCATAACTCTGCTGAAACAGCGAGATAAAGTCAGATGAACTACCCCTGCGATTCTGATTTATAGCTTCTCTTAAGGCCTGATTAAACTGAGGGTCATCGGTATTAGCAAGTGATGCAAGCACTTCGGCTGCATTTATCTCCAGAACTACGTTCATACCACCTTTAAGGTCAAGTCCTAAGCCGATTTCTTTCTCGCGAACCTGGTTTAACGTGTAGTTTAGATACACTTTCTCGGTTGAC
Organism: Fermentimonas sp.; assembly: GCA_028683355.1. Taxonomy (GTDB): domain Bacteria; phylum Bacteroidota; class Bacteroidia; order Bacteroidales; family Dysgonomonadaceae; genus Proteiniphilum. The sequence continues at coordinate 3,791 of JAQUIZ010000016.1, read as the reverse complement.
AGTGAATCAAGATAATGATTCTTCAGGGCTAAGTCTCCATTTGCGTACTGATCCGCTTTCTTGTTGTATTGTCTCCCTACTACTGTGAATGAGAGATAAAATAAACAGATAGCTGTAAGGATAATACTGAAGACTCTAATGAATCCTTTGTTTTGCATTTCAATATTACTTTTGTTACAATTTATTATTCTTTAAGCAATTAACTCGATTTAAATGTAAAAACAGAGGCATTAGCAATGCCTCTTGATTTTAAGCGTGCAAATATACGTTTTTTTTATCTTTTTAAGAACAATATCACCGGATTATTTTATTTTAAACGATCCGGTGACATATTAATTTTATGGGATTATTTTTTAATCAATAAATCCTCTGTTCTGTAAAAGATATTTTGGATTAGGTTCTGCACCACGGAATTTTTTATAAAGAGTCATCGGGTCATCTGAGTTTCCTTTTGACAAAATATTGTCGCGGAATAGTTTCGCAGTATTTTTATCAAACACTCCATTCTCTTCAAAAGCCTGGAATGCATCAGCATCAAGTACTTCAGCCCATAGGTATGCGTAATAACCTGCTGAGTAGCCACCGCTGAATATATGAGAAAAATAGGTGCTGCGGTAACGTGGGATAATCTCATCAATAAGTCCTATTTTATCCATTGCCATCTTTTCAAACTCACGAACATTGATGTTGGTTTTCTCACTCAATGTGTGATAGTTCATATCAAGCAGTGCAGCTGCAACAAGCTCTGTAGTGTTGAAGCCCATGTTGAAGTTGGCAGCAGTGTTAATTTTCTCTATCAAATCGTCCGGTATTACTTCGCCTGTTTGGTAATGTTTAGCGTATAACTTTATCACTTCAGGGTGAAACGCCCAGTGTTCCATTATCTGTGAAGGAAGTTCCACAAAATCACGCGAAACGCTTGTTCCGGAGACCCCTGAATAATTAACGTCTGACATCATACCGTGAAGTCCATGTCCGAATTCGTGGAAAAGAGTTTCCACTTCATCAAGAGTTAAGAGTGAAGGAGAGTCGTTTGTCGGACTTGTAAAGTTGCCCACATTAAATATTATCGGACGAATATTTTCACCATTCAGCACCTGCTGACCTCTGAAGCTGCTCATCCATGCACCTGCATTTTTACTGTCGCGTGGGAAATAGTCTGTATAGAATACTGCCAGATGTGAACCATCTTCGTCAAGCACTTCGTAAGCTTCAACCTCAGGGTGATAAATATCCACATTGTCAAGTTTTCTGAAGTTCAGTCCCCACAGTCGGTTTGCAACTTCAAACACACCTTCGCGCACATTCTCCATTTTAAAATATGGTTTAGTCTCCTCCTCATTCAGATTATATTTCTGCTCGCGAAGTTTCTCTGTGTAATACCACCAATCCCACGACTGAAGTTTAAAATTACCACCTTCAGCATCAATTAGTTTCTGGAGTTCTGCTGCCTCTTTCTTTGCCTGTGGCAGTGCATAGTCCCATAGTTCGTTTAAAAGGCCATATACGTTCTCAGGTGTTTTAGCCATATTCTCGTCAAGAATATAGTGTGCATGTGATTCAAACCCAAGCAGGTTAGCCTTTTCAATCCTGAGATTTACTATATCATTGATAATAGCTTTATTATCGTTATCATTATCATTGTCACCACGCATATACATTGCTTTGTAAAGCTGCTCACGCAGATCGCGGTTATCGGCATACTGAAGGAATGGCAGCCAGCTTGGTTTCTGCAGGCCGAATACCCATTTGCCCTCTTCGCCTGCAGCTTTTGCCGCACTTGCTGCTGCAGCTTTTACTGCATCAGGCAATCCTGCAAGATCTTCTTCATTGTCGATTACCAGCTTATAACCGTTGGTCTCGTTAAGCAGGTTGTTTCCAAACCTCAGGGTGAGTCCTGATAAATCTTTATTAATTTCGCGCAGTCTTGTTTTATCATCTTCACTAAGCATGATACCTGAGCGAACAAAACTTTTGTAGTAGTCGTCAAGCAGACGATACTGTTCAGTTGTCAGGCTCATGCCTGTTGTATCATCATGAATTGTTTTGATACGTGCAAACAGGTTCTCATTAAGGTATATATTGTCGCTGTGTTCAGACAAAATAGGCGACAACTCCTCAGCAAGCGCTCTTATTGAGTCGTTTGTATTAGCGCCCCTTAATCCGTAGAATACTCGTGAAACACGTGAAAGTGTTCTGCCGCTATTGTCAAGAGCCTCAATTGTGTTCTCAAATGTAGGCGCTTCCGGGTTATTAATAATGGCGTCAACTTCAGCTGTTTGTTGTTCCATACCGGCCATAAAAGCAGGCTTGTAATCTTCAAAAGTGATTTGTTCAAATGGAGGCGTACCGTAAGGAGTGTCGAATTCTGTCATGAAAATCGATCCCTTTTCGCCCGATGTTCCATTCTTTTGCTGCGTATTGCAAGCTAATAATGTCATAGATGCGAATAAAATTAAAAATACTTTTTTCATTAAATTATCAATTTGTTATTTATTATCTCTGATAGCTTACAAAGGTAATCATTTTTCTCAAAAACCATATGCAGCTTTTCTCATTTCAGCTTGAGATTTAAATGGTTTAGGGGGATCAAGGTATGTTTCTAAAAACTTATGTACTGAGTAACGGATGTCAGTTGCTTCTTTTGTATCTATTCTGTCATAACCGTGACCACCAGATGCATCCTGGAATATCTTATATTCGAATTTCTTATCATAAATTTTCAGGGTTTCAATCATCAGCTTCACCTCTTCCACATAAACATCATTATCGTTTGTATTGGTATATATGAGTAGTGGTTTATTTAGATTCCTAGCATAATATGTTGGAGATCGACGCATGTATTCTTCCGGGTTTTCCTCTATCGACTCTCCGATATGGTATGAGGCTGTAAAATAATCTGTATAACTCTGATCATGCGTTGCCAGTCGGTTTTCCAGATCACTTACCGGCACTCCGGCAAAAGCGCACTGATATTTATCTCCATTCTGCAGAATCTGCATAAGAGATATCATGCCGCCGTGACTCCATCCGGCAATACCTACTCTTGTAGAGTCAACAATATCATAATTTTCTATCATGTAATTGCGACTTGCAAGAACGTCATCATTCTCACGTCCGCCATAATCAATATTCTCGTAAGTTGTTTTACCGTAACCCGTACTGCCACGATATTCAGCTGATACCACAATATAACCTTGTGATATAAATTCACGAACAATATGATAGTAATATGTAGAGAAATTGGCATGAATACCACTGTGAGGAAGTACCAGTAAAGGATACTTGCTATTCCTGTCAATATCTCTGGGTATAAAAACATAAGTGTAAAACTGAAGCTTGTTTCCGGAGAATCTGTCTTCCGGATCTTTCGGTTTCCATCGGGGGGTGCTTGTGAGTCGGACTTTGTCAATAAATGCAACATCACCCAGTCGCTCAAACCAAAGCAGATCATCTATTTGTTTTTCTATAATATCGAAGCGGTGTTCATCATATTGTATGATAGCTTTTTGAGCAGTTAACGAAAAGTGCAAGGAAACAAGAATCGTGAAAGTCAGAAGACTTTTCTTCTTGGAATGATTTTTCTTATTCATATGAGTGAAATTATTGATATCCAGTTGTATCATATGGAAATAGCTTTAATCATGTTTTTCTTAAAATGATTTATGCTCGTTTCATGGGAGCAAGTTTAAAAATGATTTAGCAAATATATAAATCAATTATTGCTTATGCAAAAAAACATTAGGTATTTGAATATCAGTTTGATTAAGTAGAATTCTAAAATGCAACTA
>JAQUIZ010000121.1 GCA_028683355.1 Fermentimonas sp. | reverse complement strand
CCATGTTTACTTCATCGGCACTAAATACTTTTTCTATCAGGAAGTCTTTGCGTAATCTCTGAGTATCATAGGATTTCGCATCTTCAGGATGAGCAGCGTAACGTAATTGATAATTTGTTTTCATATTTATTTGAGTTTATTGATTCGGTGTAAAAAAAAGTAAACACTTGAGCATGGATACCTTAATGAATGTTTCATGCTCATAATGTTATTTTGACTTTTTTGCGTGTAATACAAAAATAGGACTTATTTTATCGCAATCAAAATATAAATTAATTTTCTACTATTATGATTATGGTATTTTAATTCTATTTATATATTATCAGTTTTTATCATTCCATTACAAACCAATCAAGTTCAACATGACCTCCGTCGTTATTATTTATAGGTCTGGAACAGAAAAAGCCTACTTTAGCTCCTATCCATTTACCTTCTATTGCCTGAAACGGTTTTCCAAGGATAGAAAAAGAAGAACCATCACTACTATAACTGAATATACACTTTGCATCAGGTGTAACTTTCACTCTAAGATACAATGATGGTTCATTCAATGTTACAGCTTGATTAACAGTCTCCATCGCACCTTTCTCCGCTTTAATGCACTCATTTTGTGAAAGAATAAAACCTCCCTCTGTTTTTTCCAGCGACAATAAGCTATAGTCCATACCCATAACTACCAGTCCGGTTCGTTCTCCAACTATTGCTGCCGAGGGAAGAAATGTAAGCTTTACTGTAGCTGTAAATTCATTTGAAGGGAATTTTTGCAATAATAAGTTGGGTATATCCCACAAGTTTTTATAATTCTCAGGAATTGGTACAGAATAGAGCTTCAATTTTTTTGATCCCTCATCAGCGAAATGCCACCAGTCAGCGGGATTTGCATGCCACTGCCATTGAAGGCCAAGCACTCCTTTGTCAAATGAGTCGCTCTCAGCCGGTGTTATTATTGGGTATGAACCTTCAATTTTTGGTTTTCGGTAGGTTTTAACTGGTTCTCCGCAACCATCGTTGTCAGTATCTATTCCAATTACTGGCCAGTTGTTTTTCCATTCCATTGGTTGTAGATGTACTACACGTCCGAAAGCACCTGTATCCTGAAAATGATAAAACCAATTTTCACCATTAGGCGTATCTACCCATGCTCCCTGATGGGGTCCGTTAACATCTGTATTTCCTTGAGCCATAACAACTTTTCTCTCATATGGACCATAAATGTTTTTAGAGCGCAGTACTGTCTGCCATCCGGTTGCTACACCGCCTGCAGGTGCAAATATATAGTAATATTCTCCTCTTTTGTGAAATTTAGGGCCTTCAATAGTCGGGTCATCTGCATGGCCATCATACACGATTCTTCCTGGAGTAATTACTTTTGTGCCTTCTTCATTCATTTCAGCTATACTCAGAACGCTTTTAATACCGGCACGACTTCCTGCATATGCGTAAACCAAATAAACCTTGCCATCATCATCCCATAAAGGAGCTGAGTCAATCAACCCTTTACCTGCTTTTACCAATACAGGATCATTCCATTTACCTGCAGGATTGGTTGTTTTTAACATATATATACCAAAGTCAGGGTCGCCATAGTAAATGTAAAACTCACCTTTATGATGACGTATAGAAGGAGCCCATACTCCGTTTCCATGTAGGGGAGAAGAAAATAACTCATCCGGCTTCAGCCTGTCTATAGCATGTCCTATAAGTTGCCAATTCACCATATCTTTTGAATGCAGAATGGGTAATCCCGGCACGCAGTTGAAGCTGGAAGCAGTCATATAATAATCGTCGCCTACCCGGCATACATCAGGATCAGAATAATCTGCAAATAGTACAGGATTCTTGTAAGTTCCGTTTCCCAGGTCAGCAACCCATGTTTTAGACAAATCTCCCTGCGGAAACAGATATAATATGTTTGCAGCTATAAATAAAATCAGAAAAATGCTTCTTTTTTGCATAATTATATAAATTCAATTTTTTGATGTTTTTTACTAAATGCTTCGGATAAACCTCTAAAATCCTTGTTATAGAGGCTTATCCGAACATTATAAGATGTAAAAATTATAACTTTATAAGTTTAGGCTGAATAGTTGTAAGATCCTTTATCATTACCGGTTTTTTTGAATCGATACTTTTTCTTGCTGCTATTCCCACCAGACATGCCAGAGAACCGTCTCTTATACCTGCTGCCTGTTTTAAAGGATCAGGAGTATTTGGTATAAATACCTGATCTTTAAGAAGTCTGTCTCCACCACCATGACCACTTCCCTGTGGTATTTGAATATATTCCCTCTTGCCGAAGTTTTTGTACACAACTATCTCATCAAAGTTTGCGTCAGTTGTTGGATTTGATTCCTGAACCCATGCATCCATTCTTCCTTTGGTACCATTAAATGCAATTCTGTATCCCTCATATGGAGAGTAAGTTGTTAATGAATATGATACTTGAACTCCGTTCATGTACTTGATAGTTGCAGCCATTTTATCGTAGATATTAACATCATTCCTGAATACACATCCGTCGCGGTTATATCCGTCATATTTTTCATTGTCTACATACAATCTTTTGAGTCTATCATTTTTAGTTATATCCCAGTAAAAATTACACTCTTTTGTATGAGGACAATTTCTGCAATTATCTGCTCTGAAAGGTCCGTTTTTGCCATAAAACTCTAAATCACCTGCAGCGTAAACACTTTCAGGATCGCTTCCTATCCACCAGTTAAGAAGATCGAAATGGTGGCTTGCTTTATGTACCCAAAGTGATCCTCCCTTTTCTACAAGTCTGTGCCATCTCCTGAAATAATCGGCACCATGAGAAGTATCAAGATACCAGTGAAAATCTACAGATGTGATATCGCCAATTTCTCCTGAGCGCAATATTTCCCACATTTTTGCACGGTGAGGAGAGTAACGGTAATTAAAAGTTACCCTGCACTCTTTTCCTGTTCTCTTTTCGGCATCAATAATTCTTTGAATTTTTTTCTCATCTATTGCCATGGGTTTTTCGCAAATAATATTTGCACCCATTTCCATGCCTTTTTCTATAAAATAATCGTGAGTATCATCGTCGGTAGTTACTATCAGTACTTCAGGTTTTGCTTCACTCATCATCTTTTCAAAATCAGTGTAGGTAGGGCAATTTGCGCCTATCATCTGACTTCCTACCTCCAGTCTGCCCGGGTTGTGATCACATAGTCCCACATACTCCACATAGTCAGAGTATTCTTTGACTACACTACCTCCCCACATACCTGTACCTCTGTTGCCAAGGCCAACTACAGCTACTTTAGTTTTTTTGCCGTTTTGCTTTATTCCTGTGGTATTTGTTGCAAATATTTGCGACTTTGGGTTAATCATGTTTGTTCCGGCAATTGCACCGGATACTGCTAAAAATTTTCTTCTTGAAATTGAATTTTTGTTGTTATTCATTTGATTAATATCTAAAGGTGTTTACTTATGTTTTCATAAAAACTATCCATCGTATTTTGTAAAGTTACATTCTTTGCTTCTTTTTCAGTGAGTTGTTTACTCCAGTCAATCCTTTTTGAATAGTTGGCGCCATCTCCTCTATTATTATATTCAGAATATCTGGCTGTTTTTTCATTTTCCGAATTATTCCAATTGTGCCAACCCGCAGGATTAATTTCTTTGGGCAAATCACAATTCATAAAGAGAGTCATTGCGAAAGGGCGCCATGGGCGTCCAAGGTAAACGGATGATACGTCTTCAGTTGTAGTTATTTTGCAGCAGTTAAATATATATCCGAATTCAACCTCTTTTGGTGTACTTGCTGCAGTGATGTATGAGTTCTTTTTGCAAAGAATATCGCACTCTTGAAACCATGCAGTGGATGGACCGAATATAAAATCTGTTGTACCTTCAATATAACAATTCATAAAAAACAGCCTTGCACTTTCGCCACCTGTATAAAGTGTATCCTGATTACCCAGTAACCTGCAGTTTTTCAGGATAATTCTATCTCCTTCTGTATGTAATGCTACTGCCTGAGCTACCATTGGAGCATTGTTCTCTATGGTGATATTTTCAAGAGTGATATCATCTCCTCTTATCTGCATAGTATAGGTCATAAAAGTACCCATATTATTTATAAGTGCATGATCGTTGTTGGAAATAATTGTCTTTTCCACATTTTCTCCCACGATACTTAAATCTCGTACGTAATCAGGAATGATGATTTTCTCGTAGTATATTCCTTCCCTTACAAATATTATGTTTGTATAATCCGGATCAAAAGCCCTTACAGAGTTCACAGCCTCCTGAATCGTCTTAAAATCTCCCTTACCGCTTTTATCAACTACAATTCTTTTTATTTGTTTTGAATTAGTGCCCCTGTTTTTATCTGTGAATTCAGACTTATCAGATTGAGGAATAAGATGGTTTACCAGACTATTAAGATAGGTCTCAAGATAGGTATATCCCTCATCATTAAGCTCATTGGCCTTTTTCCCCGGAAAGTTATTTTCGAGCCATCCGTCAGGAATACCGTCATCATCAGAATCTTTGTACTCATTGTATGTTTTGTATTCCGGCCAGCTTCCGACATCCTCCTGACTATCAATCAATCCATCAGTACTGCCTGAAGAGCCCTTAAATGTATAAGAACCACTCTTTACATCAGCTACGTAGCGTTTATCATGGATATCTCTTACGAGAGAACAACCGCTATAGGAAAGTACTTTTTCATAAGCTTCCTCAGCAGTTTCAGTTGTGACCGGAAGCATAGAAAATTCTTCATTAGACAGAATATCTTTCAACGTAACTCCGGGAGCAAATTCATCAAATGTATCTCCCATTTTTATACCTAACCTGTTTTCATTTGTTACAGTTTGGTCTCCCTGAAGGTAATTACCGGTAATATAAAAATGTCCATAAATACCCGCAGCCTGATTATTTTCCCCGTTATCCGCATCAGGATTGAAGATACGTTTACTTGATGAGCTTCCTGAAGCAGGACCGGGTTTAAAATAGTTGTTGACTATATTGTATCTCCCACCTTCAGCAGCATATATATTGTTTGAACCCCAATTGTAAATAACATTATTTCTGAAATCAACTTTTTCCAGATCAGGTCTGTTAGAGTAACGACTGCCACAAAAACGCGGATTTCTGCTGTCATTATGAGCAAGCAGATTATGGTGGAAGCTAGCTTCTTGTCCGCCCCATATTCCGCCATAACCGTGTTTACCTTTTGGATGAACAGAGTTTCTCAGACTCTCAGCAAGAATACACCACTGCATAGTGAAGTTTTTGTTATCGTAAAAAGATGAAAGCTCATCAATCCCCCAGCTAATACTGCAATGGTCTATAATTATATTTTCGTTTCTGTATCCCGAGAAAGCATCTATGGCTTGTTTACTCCTGTCTCCCAGGCGGAAGCGCATGAAGCGAATAATTACGTTGTCGGCACTTATAATGGTCTCATAATCACTTATACAAATCCCGTCTCCTGGAGCAGAATGACCGGCTATTGTCAGATCTCCGTTGTTGATTTTCAAAGGACTTTTCAATCGTATTTGTCCTGAAACCTTAAACAAGATTGTCCGTTTCCCTTTCTGATTAACAGCCCAACGCAAAGTACCCTGTTGCTCATTATCATCAAGAGAAGTTACATATAATACTTTACCACCTCTGCCACCTGTGGTGTACATGCCTGCACCTTTCGCACCGGGGAAAGCCGGTGTTTGTGATATAAGAGTGCTGTCTGCATATGTGTGCGGAATAGCAAACAGCAGTGCAATAGTTATATATGAAATAATTTTTAAAATTCTCATGGGGTAAAGTTTATATTTTTTCCCTACTTATCCAATAATATACTTGTCATAATAAATGGACCTACAGCTTTTGGATCATCATCTCTTACAGGTTCTGATACATAATATTCGAAGCTGCCGTCGCGATAATTCTTCTCACCACCTAAACCGGCTACTGAACAAACATTGGTAACAGAAATTGTTCCATCACTGTTTTCCCGGATGAATTGATTCACAAATTGTGAATATGCTGACTCTCCTTTTTCTAAGTATTCATCAGGGAGATATCCTTTCTGAGCTCCTTTTACCCAGGTATATATAAACATTATTGAACCGGATGATTCAAGATAATTTTTTTCTTTATCGGGAATATTTGTCACCTGATACCACATACCTGTTTCAGGATCACGGTAATTTTCTATAGATGCAGAGATTTTATTCAAGATTCCTAAAATTTCTCCTCGTTCAGGATGGCTTAAAGGCATAAAATCTAATACATCAACCAAGGCCATCATGTACCATCCTATGCTTCTTGACCAGAAGTTGGGAGACTTGCCGGTTATGGGGTCTGCCCAACGCTGTTCACGACTTTCGTCCCATCCGTGATAGAGTAATCCTGTTTTTTCATCAATTAAATCATCGTATGCTGTTGTTAGCTGCAGAGCTACTTCATCAAAAAGGTCAGGTTCATTAAACGTTTTGCCGTATTCTGCCAAAAAAGGGCAAGCCATATAGAGACCATCAAGCCACACCTGGTGCGGGTAAATCTTTTTGTGCCAAAATCCACCGTTTGAAATCCGCGGGTGCGTTTCCATTTGGCTTCTTAGCAGCTGAATGGCCTTTAAATACTTAGGATTCTCTGTTTTTTGATAGATAGGAAACAATATTTTGCCAGGGTTGATATGGTCAATATTGTACCGTTCTAATTCATAAGTCTTAATTGAGCCATCTTCATTAACCATTGTATCAGCATAGCTTACTGCATAATCGAAATATTTATTGTTACCGGTTTTCTCAGCCACCTGAATAAACGCTTGCATTTCAAGTCCGTGTGTATAGTTCCACTTGATTTTGTCCATGAAATCCACCATCCAGCTTTCGGGGTTTCTCTTCATTTCTGAATCAGCCATCCTAATGAAATATGGATCTGCATCCGTATCTGTTTCAGCCTGTTTATTCCCTGTGCATTGTATCAGAAAAGGAATAGCGAGTAAAAGGATTATACTTATTTTCTTCATATTGAAGGTATATTTACAAATTAATTAAAATCAACTGCATCTTTATTTACATCTGATGCTAAATCCACCTCTCCTTCAGGTAATCCAGAAAGCTGTAGTTCAGAAGTGTTTGCACCTGTTATCTTTGCAGCCTTAGAGTCGTTTGCCACCAAATAATTAAGACCTTCAGCTTCAAAATTCTTTACATTGTTGAATAGATAGGCAGGTCCTTCATCTGGTATTATCGTTACATTTTTAAGATTGATATCTCTAGATTCAGAAAACTCTGCTCCATAGCGTGCAGTGATAAATGCGTTCTCTAGATTGATATTTTCTATATTCATTTCCGGAAGACCGTTAAATAACATTGCACGTCGTGCATTTCTTGAGACCAGATTCTTTACATAGATATTTTTGAAAACCGGAGTCTCATCTGTTACCGGAATCTCATGTTCATCTACTGGAGTAGTATCACCATCAGCAAGTGCTTCCGATGCAGATTTCCCTCCGTAAAACAGGTCGAAAAGAAACGAATCTGTTGCAATATTAAACATGTAAATGTCCGATATATAAATATTCTCTACAACGCCGCCGCGTCCTCGGTTACTTTTGAATCGTAAGCCAACATCTGTTCCCAAAAATTGGCAATTTTTCACTGATATATTCTTAACTCCACCTGACATTTCACTGCCAACAACAAAACCTCCGTGACCTTGGAAAACTTTACAGTTTTCTACAATAACATTCTCTGTAGGCCTTCCACGTAGTCGGCCTTCTTCATCTTTTCCTGATTTAATGCATATACCATCATCACCCACATCAAAAAGTGAATTTACAATGATACTGTTCACGCATGATTCAAGATCCAGCCCGTCACCATTTTGAGAATAGCCCGGATTTTTTATAAAAACACCATCTAAAATTACGTTTTCACACATAAGTGGATGAACATTCCATGCAGGTGAGTTTTCGAAAAGTACACCTTCTAACAATAGATTTTTGCATTCAATAAAGCTAACCATTACCGGTC
>JAQUIZ010000120.1 GCA_028683355.1 Fermentimonas sp. | reverse complement strand
TCTGAGAAATATAAGTTTTCTTTTGACCTCAACGAAATCCTTTCCCGGCTGCTTTACGCCAGGATTCTTTTCCCAGCTTCTAAACTGGCTACCCATAAGCTTTCCAGACATTTTTTAGAGCAACCTGCTTTCGATGTCCAACATATCTACCGGGCCTTGGAGGTTATCGCTAAGGAATCTGATTTTATCCAGTCCGAGGTCTACAATAACAGTCGTTCTATCCAAAAGCGAAATGCCGGTGTTCTCTTCTATGACTGCACTAATTATTTTTTTGAAATTGAACAGGAAAGCGGTCTGAAACAGTATGGGTATTCCAAAGAACATAGACCAAACCCTATTGTACAGATGGGTCTGTTTATAGATAGTGACGGCATTCCACTGGCTTTTGACATACATGCCGGAAACACTAATGAGCAGGTAACTTTAAGGCCGCTCGAACAAAAAATCCTGAAAGATTTCGAACTTTCCAGGATTGTCGTTTGCACAGACGCCGGTTTGGCTTCTAATGACAACAGAAAATTCAATGACAAAGAGGATAGAGCATTCATTACCACACAGTCCGTCAAGAAACTGAAAAAGCATTTACGAGAGTGGGCGCTTTCCCCTGATGGTTGGCGTCTCCCGGGTAAAAAGAAAACTTACGACATTACCAATCTGGATGAAACAGAAGGCAATGACAATATATATTACAAGCAGCGTTGGATAAATGAAGATGGTTTGGAGCAGAAGTTGATCGTAACCTATTCAATTAAGTACAGGGATTACCAACGTAAAATACGCAATTCCCAGATTGAGCGGGCGAAGAAGTTGATTTCAACCAACCCAACTAAGCTTAAAAAGGCAAATCAGAATGATTACAAACGCTTCGTCAAAAAAATGAGCGTCACAAAAGATGGTGAAGTTGCCAGCAAGGATATATACTCTCTTGACACCGCCGTTATTGCCGACGAAGAGGTTTTTGACGGCTTTTATGCCGTCTGTACCAATCTGGAGGATGATGCTTCGGCTATTATTTCGGTAAACCGAAAGCGCTGGGAAATAGAGGAATGCTTCCGTATTATGAAAAGTGAGTTTAAAGCCAGACCGGTCTATCTAAGTCGAGATGATAGAATAAAGGCTCACTTCACAACCTGTTTCCTCGCTTTACTCATATACAGGTTTTTGGAAAAGAAGCTGGAGGATAAATTCACTTGTTCCGAAATCATCCAAGGCTTGGTGGATATGAACTTCTTTGAACTTAAAGGCGAAGGGTATACTCCATCCTATACCCGTACTGACTTTACCGATTCTCTTCATGACGCGTTTGGATTTCGTACAGACTACGAGATTATTACTTCTTCTCAGATGAAAAAGATTTTTAAACTCACCCAAAAACAATAAATGTTACTCACTTTTTATTTCATGCAAAAACCGCTCGGTTGCCCTATTATCAGGGTTCTCCAAGCGGTTTCCTTCTCTCAACTGTCAAAGTCGGGATTATATCAGCATTACTGGGGTTTTCGGTGGTTTTTGCTCCCTTGCTTTTATTTTTATTGTTTCTTTCTCTTACACATCTCTTAAATGGTTTTGGGGTAGGCTCCTAGTTCTCAAGAATGTTTTTGATCGGATGAATATGAGCGCGCGGGCCGATGACCGGATACTCAAAATTGCTCGCACCATTGCCGACCTGGACGGCGCTGAGAACATCCGGCTGCAAGACCTGGCCGAGGGCGATTCAATACCGGAGCAATGGGTAAAATATTACTTTTGATTAATACCAAGGTAATCTATTAGAGCAAATTGAAATCGTCAACTTTATGTATAGCTCAATAGCTTTCATACGCTCTTCTCTTGAATACATACGGACAACCTCCTGCCTTTCCAAAGTCTAGGATTTTGTCCACACCCCCATTTTTGTTGTATCTTTCACTTGCCAAACACACAATTTGAATCATAACTTTGCCGAAAGTGCATTTCGAAATCATAATCTTGCCGAGAGCCAGCGGCTCTTTATAAAATTTTTACTCAAAACCAATTGTGGGACAATGCATCCTGTTTTTGCAGAATTATATCTTTATTCTTTAAAATTTTCGGTTCTTGACATTCATGGTTATTATTGCTAATCTATATTATGGAATGTTAATTTTAGGGATTTATCTTAATGAAAAATATAAAGGATATTTTTTAATTTTATTTATTCAAATTTTTTTTAGTATTAAATATTGATTCCCCTGCAAAAACAGGGGGTTCTCCCTCGATACAGTAAGCTCGGTTAAAAATTCAGCGAGACAAGCAAGTTTAGATGTTCTTTCTCAAGTGAAAACGGCCCGTTTAGGCCTCAATTCGTTCCATTATCTGGGGACTAACTCCCGATTGGGCACAGTTTCCCTATATCTGGCAATAGCGGCTCAATTTTTACGGATTTAATCAGTCGTACAAATTGTTTAATGCAGAGTTGGTTCCCTCTATTGCTGCTCTTCTACTATGATAACCACCGTCAGCGTACATGTCGGTTAGATCGGTTTTTTGCTTGATTACAGGAAGTCGGTCCTGGGCAATTTCTATATCGCTTTTGTTATTGGGTTCGAGCTTGTAATCGGTGATGAACTGTACTTCATTCTCTGGGGAACAGGTTTCGGATAGATTTAATACATAACCGCTGTTACTTTTGCCGGCCTTCTTTCTGAAGGTGGCCTCTTGATCATAAGCGGATTGCAAGGAACTAGATTCAATTTCAGCAACTGCCTTGGCAAACCACTTTCCTTGTTCCTGGTTGTAACGGGCCTGTTCATTTAGAAAACGTCGTAGTATAGCTATTTCTCCCCGAGAAGCAAGTCCGGGGATCTTTTGGCTTAGCTCATCTACTTCGGTTATCAGATCCAGTACTTTTTGAAGTCTGCTGTCTAGTTCCCGGTTGCGGGTTTTAAACAGCAATTCGTTCTTAAAGTAGTCCTCCAGAACTGGCTTTAGGGTGTCGCTTAATGATCCTTTCGGAATGATCTTGACTGCTTGACGCAGAACATCATGGGCCAAGGAAAGTCTGCCAGCTTTTTTGATATTAGGACTTACCAATGTAGAATCCATCCGTTGTTCGTTGGTTTTAATTCCTGCCTTGGCAATGAAATTGGCGGTCAGGATTCCAAATTGCTTGAAAAGGATATCTTCCTGGTCAGGGTGTTTCAATATATATGAGAAGATTCTTTCTCTGAATTCATACAGTGTACGTTCGGCTATGTAAACTTCCCCGAGATTCCGGATGCCCAAGGCATAAAGAATCTGGTAGTTGAAGTAAAACTGTTCGAGTATTTCCTGGTCTGTAAAGCCGAACTGGTGTTTAATGATTTCCAATGATAACAGGATGTTAACCGGCGTATTGGGTCTGCCGTTGTCTAAACAGTAAAGGGGGGCATAGATTTCTTCGTTTATCATGCAAAATACTTCTTCATAGAAGATTGGAGCCCAGCTCTTTTCAAGCATTTTGGCGATACTGGGTTTCATAGTCCGGTAATGATTGAACAGGTCATCTTGTAAGTGCTTAATATTACTTCTAAACATATTGAAAAAACCACCTATATTTTAGTTTATCGTTAGATAGCTGCTTCTATTTCTTTATTACTTCGACATTCGTAGCTGTTTATCCTGCTAAATTTAACGATTTCTAGGGGTTTTTGCAGGGGAATCAAGATTCATTTTTCAAGATGAATATAAAGCATATTTTAAAGGGGTGTAATATAATGAGTGCATGTGTTTATTATGAAGGTAATACTGGCTGGGTGATAAGTACATATCGCTGTTTTAATCCTAATAACCCGGCAGCCCAAAAACAACCTGATGGAAGAACTTATCACGAATCAGAAAAATATTATAGTGCTCGTTGTAACCAAAAAGATGGAGATGGTTGTCCGTTCTTGACCATGTCAAACACTAGACAAAATTTTGGGGGTAACTTTTGCAACAAATGTGGATCTCAATATACTCCGGGATCTAACTTTTGTTCAAATTGCGGGACAAGATTATAAAAATAAATACTGATTCTTAACTTAACTCAGGATATGCTTTCAAGCAGAATTAGTGTTTGGTAAAATAGGGGCGAACGCTAGTTCGAGAGTAAGAATACTTTATATTCAAAATCGAACGCCAGAATATTTGAGGGCGTACGCTCAACTGTGTAAATGGTAATAATCTCCAACAATAAACAGTAAAGGAGATTTTTACATGGCACAGTTAAGCGACAAAGAAATGCAGTTGGTAGCCCTCATTAGCGAGGAATGTACAACCCCTGGAGATGTAACGACAAAACTCAAGAACCTGTTTGCTGGGACTCTCGAAAAGATGCTGGAAGCAGAAATGGACGAGCATCTTGGGTACGAAAAAAACAGCGTGGACGGTAATCTCGGCTTCGCCCCATTCACTTTTAATAATCTTTGGAGCGTAGTGCCCGTTCCCGGTGGGCTTTGTGTTCAAGTCTAACAAACCGTATTTTAATTAAGAGAGCCCAGGAGTAGCCGAAATGACCGAAGCTAGATTTAACAAGGGGCTTTTTAGTATTTCGGTCCGATTCTCCTAATCTTTTTAAGTTCATATATACATAACTATTGTGGGGGCCTTTAATGGTGAGGTGATGTTTTATGATCATAAATATTCGGGAGTGTAAATCCTTCTGTGTAAATGCAATAACCCACCATTTATTTGGTAATACTAAAAATACTCTTCTTCATGTGGAGGATAGGGCTCCGGTGGAGACCGACCCGAGCGCCACATGAAGGTCTGCTTATACGGATGAGGGCAGCCATCGATGCTGTCCTTTTTCTATTTCTATTTAACATCCGGTAAGGCAGACGAAAAGCGTTAAACTCCGGGGGCAGGGGCAGAGCCCCTGTTAATTAGGCTATGTCTGCCTCAGTAAATCGATCCCCGTAAAAAACCGTAAACTGTCCAAATATTATGCCCCAGTTTTTAACTGGGTTATACCATTTCCGGCTAATTTCCTGTACCGACAGGTAAATGGACTTTCTCAAGGCATCGTCAGTTGGATAATTGGTTTTGGTCTTGGTGTATTTTCTCAGCATTCGGTGAAAACCTTCAACTGCATTTGTAGTGTAGATTAACCGGCGCATTTCGTCGGGATACTTGAAGAAACCTGACAGATTTGCCCAATTAGTCTCCCATGACCTGTAAATCTGGGGGTATTTGTTGCCCCATTTATCCTTGAATTCTTCCAGCATATAAAGTGCTGCTTCCTCGCTCACTGCTCCGTAAACTTCTTTTAAATCAGCCATTACCGCTTTTAATTCTTTGTAGGACACATACTTTGTGGAATTGCGTATCATGTGGATTATATATAGCTGGTTTTCGGTCTTAGGAAAGACTGTCTCCAGCGCGTTCGCAAAGCCGCTAAGGTTGTCGTGGCATGCTATTAAAATGTCCTTAACTCCACGGTTTTTTAACTCATTGAACACTGTTGCCCAGAACGCAGCACTCTCTGTCTCGCTGATCCAGATGCCTAAAATATCCTTTTTGCCTGCCATGTCAATGCCTAGGACGCTGTACACGCATTTGTTGATAACTTTGCCGTCCTTCTTAACCTTGAAGCGGATGCCGTCAAAGAACACTACTGGGTAAACTCCGGCCAGCGGCCGAGACTGCCATTCTGCCACTTCCGGCATAATCTTGTCTGTTATCCGGCTGATGAGGCTCGCGGATGCGTCTATGCCGTATATATCCCGCAGGTGATCTTCTATGTCGCGGGTACTCATCCCTTTAGCGTACATGGCCAAAACTCGTTTCTCCACTTCGTCAGTACGGGTCTGCCGTTTCTCAATAGCTTTCGGTTCGAACGTACCATTGCGATCCCGAGGAACCGAAATCTCGGCTTCGCCCTATTCGCTTTTGATAGTCTTTGGAGAATAGTATCCGTTGCGCGAGTTGCCTGAGTTGTTGCCGGTCACGCTGTTTTTTTCGTACCCAAGATGCTCATCCATTTCGGCTTCTAGCATCTTTTCCAGCACTCCAGCAAATAGGTTTTTGAGTCTTGCCGTTACATCTCCTGGGGTAGTACATTCATTGCTTATTAGGGCTACTAGCTCCATTTCCTTGTCACTCAACTGTCTCATGATAACATCTCCTTAATTTTTATTTATGGAGATTATTACCATTTACACAGTCGAGCATACGCTCTCCCTGGATAGCTAAAAATCATGGTGAATCAAGTATCGCCTTATGCTGCGCGGCATTAAGCGTACGGCGTGAAAATGATTGTCCATCACCCAAACCGGCTTTTAGTTCTTACTATTCAGTTTCACACTCAACCTCAGCCCCATCAAGCAAGCTCACAACCAGTATTCCAGCATCATAAATGGTTATCTTTTCAACCATTTTAAAATATAATTCCACTTCAACCTCAGTAATCGGCTCTGCTTTAGAGAAAATCTGTATGAACCGTTTGGCAGTAACAACTTTTAGAAGATCGTCCCCGCTTAATAAAACCCGCCACTTCTCCATGAAATGATCCTTGTTTTCAACCACCGTATTAAACGCATTTATAAATGCCTGGTGGAATATCCACTCATCTATATGTCTGCTCTCACAGCCCTTTTTACCTTTAATTTCATACTTTGCTCTGCAATGCCATATTATTCTTCGTGCCTATCATCAGTTGAATTCCACACTCTCCTGCCAAAGGCTCTCCTACAAGAACTACAGATTACCTTCCCTGAAAAGGGCTTATCTGCAGTTGAATAATCAATTAATCCTATATCGTGCTCTGCTGCAAAAGCTTTCCTTCTTTCCATTTCAAGCTGTACCGCTTCCCAGGTATCCTTATCAATAATAACCGGGTTACTATCCTCAACATAGTATTGGGGAACCTGACCAACACTTTCTTCACGTTTCTTTTTCAAGAAATCTACGGTATATAACAACTTAAGTGCCTGGCACCTACAGCTATTTAAATCGATTGCCCTTTCGCCCCGGTTTTAATTTTAACCCAACGGCCATTGCTCTGAAAAACTATGGCACCGTCCTCATCCGTACGCAAAACCTCTATCCCTTGTTCTTGAAGTTCTTTTAACACGCTGGCATGAGGGTGGCCAAAGCTGTTGTTGGCTCCAGCGGAAATAATGGCCCAGCGGGGGTTAAGCTCTTGGTAAAATTCCGGCAACAGGGAGCCCTTGCTGCCGTGGTGTGGCACCTTTAGCACAGTACTTTTCCCCAACTTTCCCTGCTGCAGCAATTCCTGCATTCCTTCTTTCTCGACATCACCAGTCAATAAAAAGGAGAACGCTCCGTACTGGCAGTACAAGACCAGCGATTTATTATTATAGTGGTTTCCATGATAAAGCTCTTCTTCCGGATAAAGAACGGCCAGTCCGCATCCCTTCTCCAGGTTGAGCCGCTGGCCACTTTTCAGGAAGATTAGAGGAATGTTTTTCCCGGCCGCAATCCCCTTGAGTTTCTCATATTCTTTGGCCTCCTTAAAACAACAAGGTAAGGCAATATAAGCTACGCTGAGCTCTTTACTAGCTTTTTCTAATCCCTGGAGATGGTCTATATCCGGGTGAGTATTAATAATCACATCAATTTTCCTTATACCACGATGATGCAAGTATGGAAGCAATTTCTTGCTGCCCAGGTCAGAATAATGACTACCGCCACCGTCTACCAGGATAAATTTCCCTCCGGGACTCTTTAAAAGAATACTATCCCCCTGCCCCACATCGATTAACACAAGCTCCATTACCCCTCGCTGGTACAGGCTGGCGGGTAATGATATTAGCAAAATAAAGAGCAAGATCAGGGATAGCCCAGTATACTTTAATTCCTTTTTTCTATAGTCTTTACTCCAGGATAGAGCTAGAAGGAGCAGACCAAGATAATAGACGATTATCAGGATAAAGTGCGGAGTTGCAACCCACCAAAAAGCCAGAGGCAGCTTTATGACGGCGCTATTCAAGCCCATAATCAATTCAATAAAAAATCCGGCCGGGAAAAGGAATATGCCGGCCAGCCAAGGCCAGACAGCGGCCAGCATTAAAGCCAGCAATCCCAGGATTACGCAGGCTCCGGATAGATAAGAGGTAAGTACATTGCTCAATAAAGATACTGGGCTGAACAGGTTAAAGTGATAGGCTGTAAGAGGAAGTACGGCCAGCTGCGCTGATAAAGGAATCAGGAGCAAATCCCAGAGGCGATTCGTATACTGAAATCTTTTTTTCAAGAGGGGAGATCG
>JAQUIZ010000119.1 GCA_028683355.1 Fermentimonas sp. | reverse complement strand
GAAGGCATTCCAAGTGATTGGCGTGCCTTTTTTCTTCAATCAATCAAAGCGCTATAAAACCAATTATTTGCAATATAACTATCAATAACACCATCGCCAGTGGATAAGCAGAAGCATACGTCAGATTTGGAACGTTGCTATCGGTCATTGAACCAACTGCAGCCAATCCGGGTGTACTTGTCATACCTCCGATAATTGTTCCTAATAATTCCAAAGGGTTTATTTTTAATACATATCGTCCTACAATACCAGCCAGTATCATTGGGACCATAGTAATTACAATACCAATAAAGAAGTAAAGTAAACCAAATGTCTGGAAAGTTGCAATAAGAGTAGCTCCTGCCGTTGTACCTACTTCTGCTAAGAATAGCAATAATCCCAGCTGCCTTAACAACTGATTTGAAGTATCAGACATTGTCCATAAGATGCTACCTGTTTTACCAACCTTACTAAGCAAAAGCGCCACAATTAATACACCACCTGTCAAGCCAAGAGAAAAAGTAAATGAATCCGAAAAAGAGATTTGTATTTGTCCTACTAAAATCCCTAAAATAATTCCTAAAGCAATAGGGAAAAAATCTGTACTCGAAAGTTTCTTTTCATCATTCCCCAAAAGCATACTAACCTCTTTCACATTCTCTTGCTCACCAACGACAATAAGTTTATCTCCAATCTTAATTTTCAGATTGGGTGTAGGAGAAAGCATTATCCCACTTCTTCGTATATATGTCACGTTGCAACCATACACGGTTGTCAGATTCAATGAACCTAGCGTTTGATCCACCATATTCTTGTTGGTCACTAATAGTGACTCCGACACCTGATTATTTCCAACAGGGAGCTTTACATCAGTTCTTTCTCCAATTAACAACTCAAGCTGATCAAGAGAATTCTCAGTTCCAACAGCCTTTATCAAATCTCCCTCATAAAGTTTTGTTTTTGCCTTAGCAATTGATACAACTCCTTCATGTGAAAACCTCGAAATTACAGCTCCTGTCATAGAGCGCACTTGAAGCATTGCAAGAGATTTGCCAAATACAGTTGGATTCATCACTCTGAAAACCTCTTGTTTTACCTCAGGATAGGATGCTTTATTTTCCTCCTCAATCTTACTTGCCTCTTTCGCCAGGTCCACTCTGAAGATTTTAGGAAATAACTTTACAAAAAGAATGATACCAATTACACTAAATGGGTATGTTATACCGTACGCGATAGAAACCAGCGGTGAGTCTGTAAGGTCAGTTGCCGTTGCCAAAGCAGGAGTACTGCTTAACGCCCCGGAAATTAAGCCAAGAACACCCTCAATATCCACATCAAAGAGATATCCTAATCCTAATCCAACTGCACCTGAGCTTGCAATTATCAGTACCGAAAGTATAAATATATTCTTTCCGTTCTTCTTAAAAGAATCAAAAAAACCGGGTCCCGACTGAATACCAATTGTGAAAATAAACAATACCAGTCCAAAGTTACCCAGCACTTTTGGTATTTCTACACCAAAATGGCCAAACAGCAATGCCACAAAAAGAACTGCTGAAGAATCCAGTGAAACGCCCTTTATCTTAACATTTCCCAGTAAGAAACCGAGTGCAATTATTACAAAAACTGAAAAATACGAATTCTGTAGTAGTGATTCAAACATGAAAATCTTTTTTATCTATAATCGTTTTCTGAATATGTGTTATTCTTACGTTTTAGATAGAAGATTTCATTTTCGTCTTTAGAATCGCGAACAATTTCTACAAGCTCAAAACCCTCTTTACTTAAAAGGTTTAATGCATCAATCATTCCATTAAAAGATATCGGTCTACGTCTTTCATCAGCTATCTGAGGAGTACGCCCTCCTTGTCCCCAATCCATACGAACAGTTATTCTCGAGCTGAGAAGAGGGCCTGAATCTGACCAAACTCTAATATAGTCGGCTTCTATTTCACTTATTAGAGTCTCATTTACATATTGCGCTTTGGTAACTGAAAAACATCCAATAGAAAAAAGTATGAGTAAAAACAATTTAGTTTTCATAAAGCAGTAATATTACAATGTTATTATGTGAAATTATTTATAGTCAAACCAATTAATCTAATTTCAGTACTGCAAGGAAGGCTTTTTGAGGAACTTCCACATTACCTACCTTCTTCATACGCTTTTTACCCTCTTTCTGTTTCTCAAGCAGTTTACGTTTACGAGAAATATCCCCTCCGTAACATTTAGCAGTAACATCTTTTCTCACAGCTTTAACCGTTTCACGAGAAATAATTTTAGCACCTATAGCTGCTTGTATGGCAATATCAAACTGCTGACGCGGAATCAATTCTTTAAGCTTTTCACACATCCTGCGGCCAAAGTTCTGAGCATTGTCAATATGGGTAAGAGTAGAAAGTGCATCCACAGGTTCTCCATTTAGTAAAATATCCATTTTTACAAGTTTCGAAGGCCTGTAATCATGCATATGATAGTCAAAAGAAGCATACCCCTTAGAGATACTTTTCAGTTTATCATAAAAGTCAATAACAATCTCACCAAGAGGCATATCATAGATAATTTCTATACGATTGCCTGAAATGTAGTTCTGTTTAATCAACTCACCTCTTTTACCCAGACAAAGTGTCATAATCGGACCAATATAATCCGTGAATGTAATCACAGATGCACGTATATATGGCTCTTCAATTCGTTCAATTAAAGTGACATCAGGGAGTCCACCGGGATTATGAACCTCTTTCTTGGATCCCTTTTTATCATAAACATGATATGAAACATTAGGAACAGTGGTTATTACGTCCATATTAAATTCCCGCTCCAGTCGCTCCTGAATAATCTCCATATGGAGTAGTCCTAGGAAACCGCATCTGAATCCAAAGCCAAGAGCTACAGATGATTCCGGTTGAAAAGTTAAAGATGCATCATTAAGCTGTAGTTTTTCCAATGATGATCTAAGATCCTCAAAATCCTCACTATCAATTGGGTAAACACCCGCAAAGACCATAGGCTTCACCTCTTCAAAACCTTCAATTGCTTTAGCAGCAGGGCGTTTAACGTGAGTAATTGTATCTCCTACCTTTACCTCTTTCGAAGTCTTTATCCCGGAAATAATATACCCAACATCGCCGCATCTTACTTCACTTCTGGGCTCCATACCAAGGCGCAGTATACCAACTTCATCAGCATCATACTCTTTACCGGTATTTATAAACTTTACCATATCGCCCTTCCTGATGACTCCATTAACAATCTTAAAATAGGCAATGATGCCACGGAATGAGTTGAAAACTGAGTCGAAAATAAGTGCTTGCAATGGTGCTTCCTCATCTCCAACCGGAGCTGGCACCCTCTCAATTATTGCCTTGAGAATTTCTTCTATTCCTATACCTGTTTTACCACTTGCACGAATTATCTCTTCTCTCGGAGTTCCTAAAAGTTCAACTATCTGGTCCTCCACCTCATCCGGCATAGCACTATCAAGGTCGATTTTATTGATTATCGGTAGAATCTCCAAATCGTGCTCGATAGCCATGTAAACATTCGAAATAGTCTGTGCCTGAATACCCTGAGCAGCATCCACTATGAGTAATGCTCCTTCACAGGCAGCAATAGAACGCGACACTTCATAAGAAAAGTCAACGTGTCCGGGTGTATCAATAAGATTTAATATATATTTTTCACCCTCATATTCATAGTCCATCTGTATAGCGTGACTCTTTATCGTTATGCCCCGTTCGCGCTCAAGATCCATGCTGTCAAGCACCTGCGACTGCAAGTCCTTACCTTCAACAGTTTTAGTAAACTCCAGCAAACGATCTGCCAGAGTACTCTTCCCATGATCAATATGAGCTATGATACAAAAGTTTCTTATATTCTTCATCTATAATTTAATCCATCCTTTCTTTATTCCTAAAACAACGATACCCCTTATATATTATTACAGATTAAAAATCTGCATTATTAGGAGTTCTGGGGAACGGTATAACATCGCGAATGTTAGTCATCCCTGTTATGAAAAGCATCAGTCTTTCAAAACCCAAGCCAAATCCAGAGTGTGGTGCAGTACCAAACTTACGAGTTTCGAGGTACCACCAAATTGGATTAGTATTCATACCAAGTTTTTCAACATGACTCATCAGCTTATCATAGTCTGCTTCACGTTCCGAACCACCTATAATTTCTCCAATCTTAGGGAATAGCACATCCATTGCACGAACAGTCTTTCCATCTTCGTTCTGTTTCATATAGAACGATTTTATCTCTTTCGGATAGTCAGTTAATATTACCGGACGTTTAAAATGATTCTCTACAAGGTAACGTTCATGTTCAGACTGTAAGTCTGCTCCCCAGTAAACCGGAAATTCAAATTTATGACCCGACTCCTCAAGTATTTTTACACCTTCAGTATAACTCAGGCGAACAAAATCATTTTCAACAACAAAAAGTAGCCTGTCCACCAGCTCTTTGTCATACATGCTTGCAAGAAATTCAATATCATCCCTGCAATTATCAAGCGCATAACGAATCAGGTATTTCAGAAAATCCTCAGCCAGATCCATATTATCGTTGATATCATAAAATGCCACCTCAGGTTCAATCATCCAGAACTCTGCCAGGTGACGTGGAGTGTTTGAATTCTCCGCACGGAAAGTAGGCCCAAAAGTATAAATTGCACCTAATGCCATTGCCCCAAGCTCTCCCTCTAACTGCCCTGAAACAGTCAGATTAGTCTGCATGCCAAAAAAGTCCTCTGTATAGTCAATTTTCCCCTCTTTATCACGTGGAATATTATTTAAATCCAATGCAGTAACTTCAAACATCGAACCTGCACCTTCAGCATCCGAAGCTGTAATAATAGGTGTATGAAAGTAGTAAAAACCTCTATCGTTGAAATATTTATGAATTGCAAACGACATGTGGTGACGCATCCTGAAAATTGCTCCGAAAGTGTTTGTACGCGGACGCAAATGTGCAATCTCACGTAAAAACTCCAAAGAGTGTCCTTTCTTTTGCAACGGATAAGTTGTAGGATCAGCAGAACCATATATTTCAACCTCAGTTGCCTGAATCTCAACTGTCTGCCCCTTCCCCTGAGACTCCACCAGTTTACCATTCACATTAATGCATGCCCCTGTTGTTATAGGCTTAAGGAAATCTTCACCAAACTGAGCTATATCAATAACAATCTGTATGTTGTTAATTGTAGAGCCATCATTTAAAGCAACGAATCCCACGTTTTTATTACCTCTGCGGGTACGTACCCACCCTTTTACATTTATCTCCTCTCCGAAACTGGTAAGCTTTAATGCTTCCGAAATTTTTGTCCTTTTAATCTGTTTCATAATCAACGATTAATCTCTCAACAGAGACTTTGCTGCAAAAATATTTTTTATCTCTCCACTATTTAGCAGAAATTATATTGTAATTATTAATTTAGGAATTGTGGCAATAGCCTCACCACAATTCCTTTTGATATTATTTAGTCAAAAGCTCCCATCCTGAGCATGTTAACCTCTTGTTCTGAAAGATAACGCCATTTACCGCGTGAAAGCTTTTTCTTCGTTAAACCTGCAAAATATACTCTGTCGAGTTTTAATACACGATAACCCAGTTTTTCAAATATTCTTCGAACAATACGATTTTTACCTGAATGAATCTCTATACCTACCTGAGTAAGATCTTCTTCAGTAACGTAACTGATTGCATCTGCATGAATCTCTCCATCTTCAAGCTCAATACCATCAGCAATAGCCTGCATGTGCTCCATTGCAACCGGTTTATCCAGCCATACCTGATAGATTTTCCTCTTCTCGTATTTTGGATGTGTTAATTTAGAAGCCAGATCGCCATCATTAGTAAGCAACAATACACCTGTTGTAGCCCTGTCAAGTCTACCCACCGGATATATTCTCTCTGTTGCTGCACTTTTAACTAACTCCATAACCGTTTTACGGTTCTCCGGATCATCAGTTGTGGTAACAAAACCTTTTGGTTTATTTAAAAGAACATATACCTTGCTTTCAAGCTGTACAGGCTGATTATGGAATCTAACCTCATCTGCACGAGTAATTTTAGTTCCAAGTTCAGTAACTACCTCCCCGTTAACAGTTACCACACCTGCCTGGATAAACTCATCAGCCTCACGGCGTGAGCAGATACCTGCATTTGCAATATATTTATTAAGACGTATTGGAGCATTGGGATCAGCATTCTCCTTATATTTAATCTGTTTAAACGGCTTTTTCTTTTTAAGATTCTTACCACCTGAAGTAGTAGTAGTTTTGTAACTTGAACTCTGCGATTGATTGCCCCAGCTACGATTGCCATAACCGCCGCCACTTGGACCGCGTTGTTGTGACTGTGCCCTTTCACCAACTCTTGGGCGTCTTTTTCTTCCGCTGTTTCCTTCACTATTTCCATAAGAACTTCCTTGTGGACGTTCTGCTCTGTTTTGATTGTAGGATCTGTCAGAATTATAACCCTCCTGCTGTGTTCTTCGCTCATATCCCTGATTATTTCTGTTAGGGGAAGCGTGTCTCTCATTGTGCGCGCTATAAAAACTTCTTTTTGGGCGCGATTCTTCGTTGTTTGTTGTCATTGTTGCATTTAGTTTTGTCTTAATAATTAAACCTCACGGTTTTTTAGTTTTCATAAAACAGCACCGGCCGTCATGTAACGGAGCAACCGGCATTGGATTTTCCTTAATTTGTATTTACATTACATTCAATAAATAATAGTTCTTTTATATCCCAGTATAGGATTGAGGTGTAATTGCTTTTAGTTCTTTCTTAACACTGTCACTCACTTCCAGTCTATCAATAAACTCAGCTATACTCTCTTTAGTAATATGTTTATTTGTTCGAGTAAGCTCTTTTAGTGCCTCATAAGGTTTTGGATAACCTTCGCGCCTCAGTATTGTCTGTATTCCTTCGGCAACCACTGCCCAATTATTATCCAGATCTTTTTCTATTGCATCTTTGTTTAATAACAACTTATGAAGTCCTTTTGTTGTACTTTTTATTGCAATTAATTCATGCGCCATCGGAACACCTATATTCCTTATTACTGTTGAGTCTGTTAAATCCCTCTGTAATCTTGATACAGGTAGTTTAGCTGATAAATGTTCAAGTAATGCATTAGCAATCCCAAGATTACCCTCAGCATTTTCAAAATCAATAGGATTTACCTTATGTGGCATAGCAGATGAGCCCACTTCACCCTCCTTAATTTTCTGCTTAAAGTACTCCATCGATATATATTGCCACATATCCCTGTTGAAGTCAATAAGAATTGTGTTTATACGCTTCATAGCATCAAACGAAGCAGCAAAAGCGTCATAGTTTGATATCTGAGTAGTATACTCCTCTCTTCTCAGGTTTAGCTTTTCAAATAAAAATTTGTTACCGAAATGCTTCCAGTCAATTTCAGGGTAAGCCACATTATGTGCATTGAAATTACCTGTAGCACCCCCAAATTTAGCTTTAGCGGGAATGTGTTTAATTACCTCTAACTGGTTTGTTAACCTGTAAGAAAACACTTTCATCTCTTTTCCCAAGCGAGTTGGTGATGCAGGCTGTCCGTGAGTTCGGGCAAGCATTGGAATATCTTTCCAATTATCAGCCAAAGTATCAATCAACGAGATCAACGACTCCATTTCCGGAATATACACACTCTCCAGCGCATCTCGCCACATCATTGGAGTGGCAGTATTATTAATATCCTGGGAAGTCAGTCCAAAATGAATAAATTCCTTTTGTTCAGAAAGGTGCAGCTTATCAAATTTCTCTTTCAAGAAATATTCCACCGCCTTCACATCGTGATTAGTGATCTTCTCAATCTCTTTTATATCCTGAGCATCATCCTCGTCGAAACCTTTGTAAATAGCTCTTAGCAGATCAAATTGATTCTCATCAACATTCTGCAGAGAATTAATACCCGCTTCGCAGAGAGCAATAAAATATTCGATTTCTACCTGTACTCGGTATTTTATGAGAGCATACTCAGAAAAAAACGGAAAAAGAATTTCAGTTTTATCTCTGTATCTTCCATCAATCGGTGAAATAGCTGTCAGTCTGTTTAAGTTCATTATATTATATACCTCTTTTGATGTTACAAAAATAGTGATAATAATAGAGTCATAAAAATTTTGATAAAAATAATTGAAATAATTTTGCTACTTCCAAAAAAGGATCTATCTTTGCATCGCTTTTCAGGAAAACAACTACTCATAGAGATGAGAAATTAAGAA
>JAQUIZ010000118.1 GCA_028683355.1 Fermentimonas sp. | reverse complement strand
TTCACATAGTCTTTATTGTATTTGGTGTCGTTCATAGAACCTAAACCAAGATTAACGATCATATTCCAGAACCATTGACCTGTTCGATTACCCACATCGGGATCGTCCATAATATGTTCTTCACAACGAATAGCAAGAGCAGTTAACATTTCCAAAACACTGCAAGACTGATTATCCAAATAAGTTGTAATTATAAGACGTTCGTACTGACGCTCATATCCAAATCGATATCGGAGATCTATCCCATCTTCTGCTCTGTTACTGTCCATTCCGATAATATAGACAAACTCTATACTATGCAGGTGGCTTAAAAGCTTCCGATAGGATAGCCTCTTAGAATATTTTTCATTGCATACGAGCTGGTACATCCATTCAAAGTATTCGTTGTTCAGCTCGTTTCTTGTCATTTAATCATTCACCTCATGCGGCTTTCTTTTACGAATACTCATAAACTTTCTCTGGTCCAGCAGGATTTCGTAGTCACATCTCAGTCGATCATTTCTAACAAACACTGAATCATCTTCATACTCTCCAAAACTGTTCAAAGAATCGAATCCGACAATGTCCTCAATATCGTCTACCAATTCATCGTTATCATCAGCCAGAATATGATCGGCGTAGTAAGTAAGACTAATTTTTTCGTAATCATCAAACTCGCCAAATTCTTCTGGGGCGATAACATAAGGTTTATCTACTGCCATAGATTCCTTTTCCACCTCTTCTTTATTTTCTGTGTCAATATCCGAATAGTTTGTATAGCCCTGTTCACGCAACCGAGCGGCGTATTCAACAACACTAGGTTTTTCTTTTGCGTTGTCGGCTTTTGTTCTGACATCTACATCCTCGGTTTCTTCGACAAAATCCATTTCTCTTTTAGAAAACACCTCTTTCACCGAATCGATTTCTTCTTGAGCAATTTGCTCGTATTTTTTCTCGATGTAGCGCCAGGTAACTATCGAGCCGACGGCTGCGCCTAGAATAAACATCATAAAATTTATTTTTTTACTCATCATTGTTCTCCTCACATTTTATTGTCATAACGGTTAGAGCTAATCCCCCAAATAACATAGAAACACTCAATAAAATACCCCCTGCTATGTGTCTTTTTCGATTTGTATTTAACACATTATCGAGTATAAATATCATATTTTCTAAACTTTCCATAATGCGTTTACCTCCTCCCGCCAGATAAAATGGCAATACCCCCAATAAAACATATACCCGCCATCGCGGAAAGAGTATAAGATATAAGCGCTAATGCGTTTTTCATTGTTTTTATCTCCTTTCAATTTTAATATTCCGATCTAAAAACATTTTCTCTATTTGACCCTGTGCAAAAGAATAGATACTCGGATAAAGCTTTACAATCATTCGCATACCAATCATTTAAAGTCTCTTCTGCGATTTGAATATCGCTTTTACTTACCGGACGACTTTGATACCAGTAACCACGAAATTGTCCAGGTGCTGTTACGATCTCAATAACATTTCTCCCAAATCTTCCATCTGATACACGGTTAACAATTACTTCGGCAACATTACGCTTATCTGATAATTTATCGTCGTAACATTCACCTGCTAGTGTTTGAGCAATTGTTTCAACTTCTTCATTTAAGAATGTAGCAGTTGGTAAAACTGTAATAATCGGTTTAGAGATTGCCACCGTTTCTTTTTCTGTGTTATTAGCAATGAAATTACTATAGGCTACAAATATAACGACCGTGATCAGGAAGATAATAATAATTATTTTACTTAGTCTACACACATAAGGCCTCCTAAAATAAAAAAGACTACTCTTGAGACCGATTCAAAGTTCAAAGAGCAGTCTTCGTATTACATCAAATCCCAAATGTTGCCGTCGACGTTGAAATCGAGAAGAATTGTCCGTTCGTAGCCATTTACGAAATTACGGACCGTTTCCCGGTGGACGTCATAAATACCGAAATCAACATAATTATCACCAATCGGATTTTCAGCATCGTAAACCCAACCAACTACCTGCCCAGCTTTTGTCCGAGGAACACCAAGCATGTCATATACCTCATTTAAGAAAAGGCGACCGGTTGCTCTGAGTTTATCGTTCGCATACTGTTGCTGAGCACGAAGAAACATTAGATTATATTCTGAATCCTTTTCCCACCCAGTACAACCATCATCAAAAAACCGAGCGTAATCGCTATAAGTATTAGGGTCCTCGGCTACTTGGATGGTTTCTTTAACTTTCTTTTCCTTTCCATCCTCACCAACGACGATTTTTTCAATCTTTTTAGCTTTGATATTGTGTCTTAGTTCGCGTTCTACTTCCTCGCCAAAACGCTCAACCACCCGATTTCTGTATTCTTTGAATCCTTTATCCACTGTAGCATAAGCCGCAGCCAGAGCTACATTACGCTGACGAAGTATATTATTTGACGCCAGTATACTTCCAAGAGACAGGGCCCCAAGAGCTATTGCCGGAGCATAAAGCTTTGCAATCTTAACACCTGTTTGAACATAAACAATTGCCAGATCCTTCTTTACATCTTCGGGAGTATATTCTTCTGCCAAAGACTCGTTAGCCGCACAATTATGGATAGAATTGATATCTTCCTTAGTTTTTTCTAGAATATCACTCACTTTAGTCGTAGCTTTACAAGCCATAACGGCGCTTACTACCGTTCCAACCACCCCCGCTACCACAAGAATTTCGGGGCTGTGTTTCTTGAGCTTAAAACCCATCTTGTTAAACGAACTACTTACAGTCGTCATAAGTTCTGCTTTTTTCATAATTAGATATTCTCCTTTTCTTTTTTTAACATTAGTAATGGCGTTCCTCGTTCAAATATTCGTAATACTCGGATTCAGTTGCAAATAACATCCAACGTCCGACAACAAAACCCATATAGCCATATGACGTTAAATATCCTTCCATATCGAATCCTCCTAATTTAGCGGAAGCGCCTTAGGTAGTTTAAGCATATAGCCGTCCCGTACCCTAATTACAGATACGCTGCGAATATCAGTCCATCCGTATTTGTTATCCGTATAATTTCCGGTAATGCCGACCAAATCATACAAATCTGCTACGCTAACCAGCCCATAAGTAGAAATCAATTCGTCCATTCTTGATAAAACATCTTCGGCCTCTCCGCGATTATCCAAAATAATGTCGTCATAGTTATAGCCGGTTTTCGTCCGAGTCGCGCTATAATCTCTACGGTCGTTTCCTCTATCGTAATAACTTCTGTAAGATACCTTAGAAGCGGTGGAATTGCTTTTTGTTTTACCGGTCTCCCCATAGAGAATCATATCGATACCATTCGTAACAATGTCCGAAATGGCTTTTTTAATTGCAGGAATCAAAACATCCAGCAAAATATAAGACTTTACGTTACCAACGTCTTCCGAGATAAATATGTCTGTAAACTTTTGAATCTCGTTTTTCTTCTTGGACTTCACCGTTCCAGCAATCACTTTTTCCACTTTCTTTTCTGGCACAGATTCCCGCCGTTCTTCTTTGGATTTGTGGGAATTTGGCTTGTATTGATCCATCGTTGTTTTTTTCTCCTTTCATAAAAAAGAAAAAGGGAAAGCACCTTGTTAAAGGCACTAATCCCTCTTAAAGAACTCTGTCTTTCTATTTACTTGGTTTAATCAATTGACCCATCGTTCTCATCATCTTCGAATTCATCAAATTCTGCATCCATCCTTTGCTGCTCCTTCTTGGCTTTGATTTTAGCCACCATCGGTTTTATTATGTACTTGTAAGCTACTACACTTCCAAGAACTGCTAAACCGACACCAACCGCTACCTTAATACCTTTTCTAGAACCCGCTGTTGCGATTTCCTCAGTCACTTCGATAAGCTCTCCATTTACCATGATTTCGTTAGTATCCATTTCGATTTCTCCTTTCAAATATAGAAAAGTCTATATGTTCTCCCATTAAAGAACGTGTTTTTTTCGCGCACCAGATATTACCTGTCATATTCGTACTTAGGGGCAACTCGATAATCAATAACAAGGCACGGCGTTCCATCATCCGCTAACTGTGAACTAAAATTTAATTCGATATATCCACGATCGATATTCCATCCAATATCGTCACCAACACTGGTGGCATTGAGTCCGACTTCGTAATAGAAATCATTAAGTGAAATGTATATTTCATCTCTCATTCGCCGATTGAGTTCTTGCTCTGCTTTTTTTAATTTATCAATGTCTGTTTTAAAATACCTACCCGATGTCACGTCATAACATAAGGTATTACCTCTTTCCGTAATGATAACCTCCCGATTACTAACTGGATTTCGATCAATCCTATCTTTCGCGACGGCATCTCTTACGGACTGTTCTTTTTTCTCACCTATGGCTTCAATTACTTTTCCTTGATATTGTTTCAAAGCTGACTCGGATAGGGTATAGGCCGTAGCCAATGCTGCGTTGCGACGGACATTTACAGAACTAGCTCCTACTAGACAAGCAATAGATAAACTCCCAGTTACAGCCGCAGGAATATAACAAGTCCATGCGGTTTTTACAGTCTCAACGAATGTAAGTTTGTCTATGTCATCATCGTTTTTTTTCTCTTCAATCAGTTCAATCGCCTTCGGGGTTGCTTTGACTGCCATTACGGTAGTTGTGACCATTCCGGCGATACCGATGCCCGTTAATATCTCTGGACTATGCTTACTTATTGTCAGCCGTATACTTTTGGCGATTTTAGATAAGTTTGGTCTATTCATTTCTCGCTCCTTTCAAATATTAACTGTGGGGCACAAGGCCCCTAGATTTATTCAACCAACCAGAATACCGGACGAACCCCATTAGAGTTCGAAGCGTTGTAGTAGTATGCGTGGCCAAAGTTGTTCACATTAGCGAAATAAGACGAAGAAACTTCTTTTTTCGTGGCGTTTTTCAGCCAGTACCACTCGTAGTCGTCATTGAAATCAGCAATACGATTCTTTCTCTTTTTCATAAGAGGAAGCGGCTCGTCATCATCTGGTTCCATTACATCGTTGTACCAATCGTCGTGACCGAACATCTGTCCGTATGTAGGAATTGTAAGATTGTCGATCTGATCTCTTAAATCTTCCGGAAATGCTGGTAATAGAACATTGTTGATCCATTTACAGAGTTCTGATTTCTCGTAACCACCTTTATTACTACGTTCCGCATTCATGGGTCGTCGTGTAACACAATCGTCAAACAGAAATAGCGTTCCTTTGTCAGTGATTTTCTGTGCAGTCGCAGTGAATTCACCAAACCCCGTCAACTCAATAACAATTTGGTCACCCACCTGAATATTACTTGTTTCTAACTCCTGTTTTCTTAATACTTTCATAATTTTTCTCCTTTCAATCGATTAGATTTTACAAAAATAAATCTAGAATTCCTCTGGCCGTTTCCCTAGCAATAGAGAACATAAATTGAGAACTCCTGTTATCGTTTATTTCTGAGAAATAATCCATCTCACTTATAAATTCCTCGATAGTCTCTGTAGGCGTTTTCTGTTCTCGACCGGTAATTGTAAGATGAGGAGGTAATCGTAATGACTCTTCAATAATACGACCTTGAAGTTCATAGGCCGCCCACCTAGAATAACTTCGTTTTAGAAAATAATCCTTTGGCCAATTAGACCTAGGTTCAAAAAGAAATTCATCTATGTAATATTGAAGTGCCGATACGGCGGCTTCGTTTGTATACATTATTCATACCATCCTCCCTAAGAAAGAAAAAGAGCCCTTGTTAGGACTCAATTTCTGTTTATTTTGGTAAGCGCCTCATTTATTTTTTCTTGAATCTTTTCATCCATCTTCTTGTCGTTAACCCAATCGGTTATGAGTGTCGCACCCATTCCGATCACAGTTGCCGCCATACCAATGACTTTAATCAATTTTCCGTTAATCATAAAGCAATTACCTCCTTTCATAATAGTAGTTGTAAATTTTGCGTAGATATCATTAATAGTTAGGGTCCCAAAGAGCCGATATAACGCAGCACTCCATACCATCATCCATTACAGCGCGACTGTTCTCAAAATCGAGCCACATGATTCCTCCTTCCATTAATTCTTCTAAAGACCATCCGACTTCATCTCCATATTCAATTTTTTCAAGACCTAAAAACTCGTAGAATTCATTTATAGTAGAATCACCACGTAGACAAAGGTTTCGATTAACATGGTACTGGGCATTTAAAACGGCAGCCATAGTAGCAGTGAAATATCGCTGAGAGAACAAATCGTAACATAGAATCTTTTCGCTTTCCGGGTCTAAATCTGAAGAATACACAGAATATCCATCTGCCGAAACGTACGTATCCTTCGCTATCTGTGCCTTAATTTTTGAATCTGCCTCCTCACCGTAAACAATATTCGCGGCTTTCCTATACCTTTGATATGATTCACTCAACATACCATAGACGCTCACTAGAGATGCTTGATTGCGTTTATTGAGCACGTTCGCTCCAAATATACAAGCGATTGTGGATAGACCTACTAAAGCGGCTGGAATATAACATTTCCAAGTGAGTTGAACGACTTCAAGCGGCATCAAGTCTTGATAATACTGACTATCCTTGTCCGTCTTATAAGATCGTTCGTATCTTTCATTTTCGAGCAGTTGACATGCTTTTGGTGTAGCTTTAACGGCCAACACAGAGGTGGCCACCACACCTATCGCGCCAAGACAAGTCAGTATGGCGGGGGACGATTGTTTCAAATGCCCTTTTGACTTACGAAGCAAAGACCCCATTTTTGATGTTCCTTTCATAATTTTCTCCTTTCAAAATATAAGAGCCCCTGTTAAGGACTCCAAGTTTTAGAGAACCAGTATCCGGTCACATCAATTCGATGTCTTATACTTCCGTCTTTCACGGTTAGAACCAACTGTTTCTCCATAATATAAGTTGTAAAATTCGCGTAAAAAGAAAGAGTCCTTGTCATGGACTCCATCCCGTTACTTCGACTAAAGCTAATTCTTTATTTTCTAAAGCCTCTAAAATATCAACTATAGTCATGTCTTTAACACTTTTGAAAGCTAATCCAAATGGACGCGGTTTAGTACTACGACCTCTTTGTATTGTAACTACATATACGTCGTCCCTAGTTGCGTATTCGAATATGCTCTCTTTAGTAAACTCTAATTGTTTAATATTCATATTAACCTCCTATTTTAACTTTATTCATAATAACCCTTGTAAATTTCGCGTAATTTTATTAAAAACGACCTTTTTCGTCTAAAAATAGCACAAAAATAAGACATATCGTTTCTAAGGCTCTTATTAGCCTATTTAAGCGATTTTACCTATTTAATGACTTTATACCATTGGTTAATCTTTTAACAAGCCTTAAAACGGATTCTACGAGGTCGTTTTTCTCGCAACCCTTGAAAAATATGTATTTTTAATGATAAGGTATAGCCCGTCCGAAAAACTCGCCGGAAAAACGAAGAGAACGTGTAATTCACACGACTCTCCGTTCTTTTGAAACTATTTAAGTCCCTATTTCTTTGTTGGTTTAAAACGGTTAAATAATCCTCTAAATGTCGTCGAGGTGTAAGTTCCGGTTTCTTCGAATTTAAAACCTCTCTTCATCCAGATCGCGTAAAATATCAGAGGCAATATAATACCCGCTGCTTCTACTCCAAATCTGAAGTATCGATCTTTGAGTTGTTCTTCTAACTGGTCCTTCTTGAATTGTATATCACTGTCATGTGATTCATACTTTTCATTAAAGTCCCATTCGTTTTTAGTCTCCTCGATCCTCAATTTGTAAAGCTTAGCCAAATCTTCAATTGCTGTTGATTTCTCTTTACTTCCTGGTTCCAAGGTAGATAAATCTCGAATCTCCGTCTTAATCTCCTCTTCTAACAATTTTCTGATTTCTTCATCCATTTTTTTCTCCTTTCAATAAATATGATTTAATTAGTTCCATAAAAGGGAGTGTTATTTATGCGGAATGAAACTTTTGAAATTGACCTTCATCATTACATACTTCTTTTTATATATCTCGCGAATGTCTTTTGACAATTCCAAAAACAAATATGGGCTGTCGTCTGGATCGGAAGTATCTATTCGAAGAGAACCGACAGACCGAGTTCGAAATATAATTATTGTAAGAATACAACCTATCAATACTCCAATTCCAAGTATGATAATTAACTCCATAATGAACCCTCCTCTATCAAAATAGCATTATTTATAGTCACCTATGTGCTGGAAAATATAAAACAAAAAGAAAGAGCCCTTGTTA
>JAQUIZ010000015.1:18970-33771 GCA_028683355.1 Fermentimonas sp. | reverse complement strand
TAGAACGTATTTTAATTAATTTTGTTTTTCTGAGCTCAAATGCAAAGTATGGACCAGAAGGTATTTTCAGTAGGCTATTTAATCAAACTCGTTTCTATTAGTACATTGATAGTACTCCTCGCATCCTGTGGAGCGGGAAGAACAGGTTTATCCCGTAAAAGTACTGCAACACCATTACAAAAAGATGTGCTGGATTTTAGTAAAAAATATCTTGGCAAACCTTACAGATATGCAGGGAAAGGACCCAATTCGTTTGATTGCTCCGGTTTCACTTCATTTGTATTCAAGGAATTCGGATTTAGATTGAATTCCAGTTCTGCCGGTCAAGACAAACAATTTCCCTCTATTACTCAAAAAGAGAAATTAAATAAAGGAGATCTTGTATTTTTTGAAGGCAGCAGAAGGAATGGAAGAGTGGGACATGTGGGAATAGTTACTGAAACATTTCCCAATGGTGAATTTAGATTTATTCATGCTTCAACTACAAGTGGAGTTATTATTTCAGAGTCTACTGAACCTTACTATGCCTCTCGATATATTCGCGGAGGAAGGGTTCTTGAAGAAAACTCATTTACTGAAGTTAAAAAACAAACACGCTCTGAATCTATTGAACTCACACCAAAACCTCTGACTCCTGCTATTGTAATTGTTACTCAGACTGATCAGTCAAAAAACCCTGAACTACTTAATCAACAAAGCCGGGAGCGACGTCGGGAGCAAAAAGAAACGGTTCCGGTAGTTAAATCAGATGTTGTATTACCAAAAGAAACAGCTATTGTTCCGCCTCCAACAGAGACACACATTGTTCAGCCGGGAGAAACACTCTATTCTATATCAAAAAAGTATTCATGCTCAGTAGAGCAAATAAAAAAATGGAACCCACATTTGGATTCCATTTTAAAAGCAGGTGAAAAATTAAATATTTTACCAGGCATCAACTAATTTAGGTGATGATACATCCTTTGAAGGCTTGATGTCCATAGGTTCCGAAGAAGAATGAGGCAGTGGTGCATTTGAGAACAACATAAGCGGATATGTTGAAACCAGACTGGCGTCTTCTATCCTGACAATTGCAACCGGCAATGAAGAAGAAGAACCATCTTTTCTTTCAACTACCTCTAGTACGGTAAATGCAACAACTCCAAGATTATCACCTTTCAGATTTGCATTCAGAGGACTGTAATTGATTGATATATCACTATCATAAACAACAGCATAAACAGTCTTCCCTATCAGCATAGTAAGTCCTGTGGCACGTAATGGCACAACACCAGGCACTTTATCCAGATGATCATCACTACCATTATATCCCAATCCGGGGCCTGCCATAAAGTAGTTAAATGAACCTTCAAAACCTGGGCCGGCATCTGACCAGCTTCTTGGAATATAGGTAGGGGCAAACCAACCTTCATCTCCAACCTGACCTGTGTATAGTGGTATTTGTTTACCTACATTTTCCTTAAAATAGGGTAATACCTTGCGCAGTCCAACTTCAGAGATATTGTCATTAATTTCCCAATCTTTAAACTTATTGGGCTCATTATCATTGTCTATACTCTCTTCATCTATCAGAAGAAATACAGCACCCGATGATTTTGATGTGGGATAATCTTTTATGACCTCCTCATTGTATAATCCACTTCTGTCATCAAAAGTGTCCATTTTATCATCAATATAAGTACATGAACTTATAACAAAAAACGCCAGCATCACTGATAAAAGACTCAGGAGCTTATTAACTTTAATCTGCTTCATAATCGATATCTTAGTGTTAATTGATTGTAAACCATAAAAATAGATATAAATAAATTATTATAAAAACCAAAACATTATTATTGTATATTTTTAATTACAGCTATCTGTACTTAACATAGTTTAGCCCTTATTTGTTACACATTAAGGACACTTGACCGCAATATTAAAAAACGATTATGAGACAAAGTATTATTATTGCTGTAAAATGAGCTTAGTTTGTCTGCTTTTGTGTATTTTTGTCATCAAATTAAAAATAACGATTATGATTACAGCAGACCAGCTTAAAGATGTGCTGGAGCGCGAGAACGCGCTGAGGGGGTATCTTTGACATCGATACAAAGATCATACAATTAGAAGAAGAAGAACTTCGCACTCAATCTCCTGATTTCTGGAATGATGCTAAATCTGCCGAAACGCAGATGAAAGTAGTCAGGGAACTTAAATTCTGGATTAAAGCTTATAATGAAGTAAAGTCAGCTGCCGAAGAATTGGAGTTGGCTTTCGACTTTGTTAAAGATGAAATAGTAACAGAAGAAGATGTTCAAAAAAATTACGACCGTGCTATTTCTCTTATAGAAGATCTGGAACTTAAAAACATGCTTAGAAGAGAGGAAGATAAGCTTGGAGCTGTTTTGAAGGTTAACGCGGGTGCAGGTGGAACGGAGAGCCAAGACTGGGCTTCAATGCTTTTCAGAATGTATCAGCGCTGGTGCGAAGATAAAAACTATAAAACGACAGTTACTAACTGGCAGGATGGTGATGATGCCGGCATTAAAACTGCTACTCTTCAGGTTGAAGGTGATCTTGCATATGGATTTTTAAAAAGCGAAAACGGTGTGCATCGTCTTGTTCGTGTTTCTCCTTTCAACGCACAGGGAAAACGTATGACATCCTTTGCATCGGTTTTTGTAGTTCCGCTTGTGGATGATTCTATTGAAATAGAGATAAATAATGCTGATATAAGCTGGGACACTTTCCGCTCATCAGGTGCAGGTGGCCAGAATGTAAATAAAGTTGAAACCGGAGTTCGTCTTCATTATAACTATAAAGACCCGGATACCGGTGAGGAACAGGAGATTGTAATAGAAAACACCGAGAGCCGTTCTCAGATGGGCAATCGCGAGAACGCTATACGTCTTTTAAAGTCACAGCTTTACGAAATAGAGCTTGAAAAAAGACGTTCTGCACAAGCAGCTATTGAAGCAGGTAAAAAGAAAATTGAGTGGGGTTCGCAGATTCGCAGTTATGTTTTTGACGACCGTAGAGTAAAAGATCATCGCACGAATCACCAGACATCTGATGTTAACAGTGTTATGGATGGAGATATAGATGCGTTTATAAAAGCTTATCTGATGGAATATGGCGGCGAGTAATTAAAAAGCCTTCTCAACTGATAGTCCAAATAGTGCGAAATCATATTTTGCAGGATCTTTTTCATCAAATAACCTGAGATTTTGTGTGAGCTCTATAGCAGTTTTCCAGTCGGTTTGCTTTCTGGTAATCAGTCCTAATTTTCTGGCCGTCCTGTCCACATGAACATCAATGGGACAAATAAGCGCACTTTGCGGAATACGTTTCCATATACCAAAGTCCACCCCTCTGTCATCATATCTGACCATCCATCTTAAAAACATATTCAACCTCTTACATGCTGAATTTCGGGAAGGGGTTGCCACATGTTTACGAGTTCGTGATGGTGCGTCAGGATGATTAAAGAAATTAAACTCGAACCCCACCAGGGAGTTTTCCATTGAAATAAAACTGCCATTCGAGAGGAAAGCTTCTTCCAGAGAGTCGTGTACTTCATAAAAACGTCTCAGGTAGTCAACAAAATAGAGTAGATCTGTATCGTTGAAAGTGCGATGCTTAAATCCTAAAAGATTTTTCAGATCTTCATCTCCATGGCCTGTAATAAACTTATAAGGCTCATTATCAAATCTAACTGCAAGCTCGTTACACTTGTTTATAATTGTTTTCCTCTGCCCCCATGCAAGTGTAGCAGCAAAGAAACCCATAATTTCTTTATCTTGCTTTCCGGTAAAACCATGTGGGATTGAGATGGGATCATTTAGAATGAACGAGGGATTATTATAATAATCTGCTTTTTCATCAAGCAGCTCCTTTAATTTAATCATAGATGTTTATTTATTCACTACAAAATTACGACTATTTCTTAAAAAACCTTACATTTGTGTTTACATTCATTTTTACACCAGTTGATGAAACGCGAATTCTTTATTCTATTTACCTTTTATATACTCTCCCATTCTTTGTCGGGTCAAATAAGTCACGGAGGACAACCACTGCCGTTGTCGGCAGATGCAGGTGTAAGGGTTTTCGCTCCGGCTGCAGATATTTTTGTGGAGATGCCAAAGTTCGATGAACAAGCTGCACTTTGGAGGTCAGGCCTTGAACAATCGCGATTCAAGAGCTTGGAGTTTGCTCATAAATTTGACGTTCACCTTCGACCTGATAATTCGGGTATAAACTTTACTATGGGAAATATGAATGTCTGGCGTGTGGGAATTCGCTCAAAAAATGCACACTCTTTAAATATTCTTTTCTCGAAGTTCAAACTATCTGAAGGTGCTAAGGTTTTTGTCTATAATTCAGATCAGACAGAAATCCTTGGATCCTATACTCACGAAAACAATAGTGAGCTAAATCTGCTGCCAGTTCAACCTATAGGAGGAGATGAGCTCATAGTAGAATATCAGGTTCCTATAGATGAAGCAATGCAAAGTGAAATAGAAATTGGTGAGGTTAATCACGACTATATAGGAATCTTCAGGGCAGCAGAACCAAGAGATCCATCGCAGTCCTGCCACCCAAACCTGGTTTGTTATCCTGAAAATATTCAGCCGGGCAGCGGAGTTGTGGCACTAATAATCAATGGAACTATTTATTGCACTGGGAGCCTCGTAAACAATACTTCCGAAGATGGAATTCCTTATATCCTGACAGCTACACATTGTCTGAATTTTGATTATAATGAGAATTTCCTAAAAAACAGACAATACAATGTTGTGGCAGGAAATATTGTAGCTTTCTTTAATTACAATTCACCAGTATGCTCTCCTGACATAAGAGGGCCTCTGCAAATGTCAATGGCTTCTGCTGATTCTGTTCTTATTAGTGAACGACACGATATTTCACTTTTAAAATTAAAGCAAGCACCTCCAAAAGAATATCAGCCATTTTACCTGGGATGGAACGCAGGTTCTGATTCCGGCTCCTCATCCTCAGCACCATTCCATGGCATACACCATCCTAATGGGGGTATAAAAAAAGTAGCTGTTGAAGAAAGTTCACTTGCTATTGGCTCATTTAGTGACCCAACATCCAAATATAATATGGAGCCCAACTCATTCTGGGCAGTAAGGGAATGGGAGACTGCTGCAACGGAGGCAGGCTCGTCCGGCTCTCCACTTCTTGACAGACAAAAAATGATAGTAGGGACTCTGACCGGAGGTGAATCATTCTGCTCCTCACCACGTGGCCCTGATATTTATGCATCATTAAATAAGTTCTGGAATGTGCAGGGCTCACTCAATAACCCAAACCCTATTAGTTATTATCTTGATCCTGAAGGATCAGGAACTAACAGGCTTGAAGGTTTTAATCCCTATGCTGACCAACCTTATACAAAAAGTCACAATTTCAGTACCGATGAGAAAGTTTCTGAGTTGTACTTTGAGTCTGTGCCAATGTTTGCCACCAACAATACATATGGATATAACGAATTCGCCGAGGAGTTCTTTGCAAAAGAAAATGTACAGCTTAAAGGTGTTTTTGTTTCTTCTCCTACTACAAGTGACATCTCAAATAAGAATATAAGAATCAGAATATATACAGGCGAGAATGGTCCTCAAAATCTTATACATGAGATACCATATAACTACAGCTATCGCTACTACAGCAACTGGAATTTCAATTATACCGGTCGGGATATGAGGCATAATGTGGAAAACTACATTGAATTTGCTAACCCGATAACATTGACAGGCAGCTTTTACATCTCTTACTACGAAGCTAATGGTATACCAAACGGGTTTACAGTTTTTAATACTGAACCGCGTAAACTGGGATCGGGAATAATATCAACTGCATGGATGAAAAACTCTACAGGATGGATAAGGTCATCCGAGAATATTGAAAATCCTGCAAATACTTCTCTGTTAATTGCGCCCTATATTATCGGGAACAGGGAAATTAAAGTCGAACCTGATCATGAGCAGACAGTGATTTCTGTATATTATTCAGGTGAGGTTAAACGTATTTTTATTGAATCTAACGATGATCTTCTTCAGTGGGAGATATTTTATGTTTCCGGACAAAAAATACATCAGGAAAGCACCGATATAAGTATGAACAGAACCTCTTATTCTGCAGC
The DNA here is from genome assembly GCA_028683355.1 of Fermentimonas sp. Taxonomy (GTDB): domain Bacteria; phylum Bacteroidota; class Bacteroidia; order Bacteroidales; family Dysgonomonadaceae; genus Proteiniphilum. The sequence goes on along the minus strand of JAQUIZ010000015.1, from coordinate 27,623 downwards.
TCATCTGCCAAAAGGGGTTTACATTATAAAAGTCAAAACAGTAAATGGAACGGGCAGCGCTAAGAAGGTTTTGGTGATTTAAGTAAAATTCAACCTTCAGAAGCCACCTCCAGATCAGATATTTTCTCTAACTCTTCTTCAACCTTAATCTCCTGATCTTGATTCGTTTTATCCATTTGCCCTTTTAGATAATCGGAAATTATATTACTCTCAATCTTTGGAGCATCAGGTTTCGGTTCCTGTACCGGTTCTTTTTCAACAGGTACCTCTACCACTTTCTGTCCAACAATAAGCTGATCGTTGACATCAATTCTAGTAGAGTTAAGTTTATTCCAAGAGCGCAGTTGAGAAACCTGCACATTATTCCTTTGAGCAATGGCTCCTAAAGTATCACCCTTGCGAACTCTATAATAAGTATTTATGGTAGTAGCATTACCACTTGTTACCGCTTGTGCCAGTTGCTGCTGAGTTTCAGCCGGAGCAGCCGGAGCGGCTTTTTTCCCAACTACAAGTTGTTTCCCAACACTCAACCTGTCTGATGTAAGTCCGTTCCATGACTTTATCCTTGCAACTGTAGTGCCATTTCTTCTTGCTATAGTTGATAAATTATCACCTCTCTTAACCCGGTAATACACATCTGTTGTATTCCCGTCGGCCAATGAGATTGTTCCGTCCATATAACCATCAGTATAAGTTCTATGAGTAAAATAAGTATCTCTGTTGTAATTTATAATTGAATCATTCTGATCGATATATGTATACATTTTTTCTGTTGGTAAGACCAAAGCATAAATTTGATTACCTGGAATCATATCTTTCTTATACTGAGGATTCAACCTTTTAATTTCACTAACAGGCATATTAAGTACTCCTGCAATCTGCTCAAAATGGATCTCTTGATTTACATGAACAGTATCCAGAGCTAAAACAGAACCTTGGGAACCTGCGGGGCATATATTATGATCTGCATAATGATTCATAATATAATTAGCAGCAATAAATGCCGGAACATAACCTCTTGTTTCTCGGGGTAAACGATTATAAATCTCCCAATAGTCACGTTTCCCTCCACTTCTTGCAATTGCCTTATTTACATTTCCCGGGCCACAGTTATAAGCAGCTATCACAAGATTCCAGTCACCATAAATTGTATAAAGATCCTTCAAGTATTTTACTGCTGCCTGAGTAGATTTATACGGGTCACGACGCTCATCAACCAGACTGTTAACTTCCAATCCATAACCTTTTCCAGTTTTAAGCATAAACTGCCATAATCCTGTAGCGCCAACACGTGATACTGCCGTAGGGTTTAATGCTGACTCAATTACCGGTAAATACTTTAACTCGAGAGGCATACCCTCTCTGTCAAGTGCCTCTTCGAACATCGGGAAATAATATTCACCTAATGCTAACATATAGCTAACCTGATCTCTTCTCCTTCCGCTATACATCTCAATATGCTTTTTCACCACTTGGTTATAAGAGAGTTCCATTTCTGTGGGTAAGTCATATAATCGCTTGGCATATACTGTATCATGAAATATAACGTTGGATCCTCTCTTACAATTCAAATCAGATTTTGAAAGGTCAAGCTGCCACTCATGTAGAAGATTGGCAACGTTCTCGGTCATACTTTCCGGATATATTATTGAACTATCATTAATCGAGCTAATACTGTACTTTTGAGACTCCGGAGCTTCCCTGTCATTCTCATTTTTTGCATCGGAATTATTTTGAGCAAACAGCCCAATATTTCCGAATAAAAAAATCAAAGAAAATAAAATGTTATTCTTCATATTAAGATTTCCGCTTTATTCAATATTAAATCTAATATTAAATCTAAAAATTAAAACTCCATTGCAGACCATAGGAGTTTCCCATGTAATTAGGCCTTTCCTCTCTTAAAAGTGCAGGCTCAACTCGCATAGACAAATCAGGACTCATATCAAAATCAAACAGTTGCGCATCTACGTAAGAATCAACTATTGCCAGTAAGTACAGAGCAACGGTGCCTATGATACTCAAATCACGATAATATCTGTAATAATCTTTCCTTTGTTGTAAAACATCGGTAAACCACTTCTGATCGACAGTTTCATAATCCATACCAAAAGGGAGCATGTCATGCCACCTGATTGATTCAGGATTATCATCCATAATATCCTGATATCCTCCCAGATAATCCCTGTAATATCCATTATTCCAGGTTATTGCATAAGTAAATCCAACGAAACCACCATATAATATTGGCAGTTTCCAGTACTTTCTGTTATATATCTGCCCAAGACCCGGAAAAATGGCTGAATAGATTACAGCTTTTCTGGGTGTAGGCTTAAACATATAAGAAGGGGTGGAAAATTTATCTGAATAAGTTGCAGGAAGTATTATAGGTGACTTTCTGTCTAAAACAACTTCCTGAGTAGATTCACTCTTTGTTGTAAAGGTAGAATCCTCTACAATCAACTGTAATGAATCAGTTTGCTGCTGTGTGGAAAAAATCTGTGCATGCAATCCGGTAGTAAAAAGAAAAAAGAGCAGAAAAACATGCAATCCGGTAACCTTCATACCAAATTTGTTATTTCATTTTGTCGAACATAACTATAATGCGCTCCAGATCATCAGAAGAATTAAAAGGAATAGTTATTCTCCCCTTTCCATTCTTATTATAGCTGAACTGAACATCTGTTTCGAAATAGGAAGAAAGATGCTTTTTCAATAATTCAAAGTCATCCGGTAACTTCTGTTTAGGTTTCTTATTATCTGATTTTGTACTTTTATTGCCTGATTTTAACAGATCCTCAATTTGTTTCCCGTCACTAAAATCCCTGACGATTGTTTCGACATTTCGTACAGATAGTCCTTCCTGTAATATTATGTTATAAAGTGAGAGCTGGGCAACCGGATCGTTCATTGTAACCAAAGCCCGTGCATGACCCATATCTATCTTTTTATCCTTTACTCCCATCTGTACCTCTGCCGGCAGTTTTAGTAACCGCAGGTAGTTGGCCACAGTTGCTCTTTTTTTCCCAACTCTTTCACTTAGTTGTTCCTGTGTCAGTGAAAGTGTATTGATAAGTTTTTGGTATGCCAATGCAATCTCTATGGAGTTTAGATCTTCACGCTGAATATTCTCAATCAGCGCCATCTCCATTATTTCATCATCATCAACAGTTTTAATATATGCGGGTATTGCAGTAAGCCCTGCCATTAATGAGGCACGGTAACGTCTTTCTCCTGCAATTATTTCATATGAATCCTCATCAATCTCTCTTAATGTAATAGGTTGAACAAGACCGATTGATTTGATGGAAGCGGCAAGTTCCTGAAGTGCCTCTTCGTCGAAAGTTCTTCTTGGTTGATCAGGATTAGGTGCAATTTTATGAAGATCTACCTCACTAATTGATGAGGAGCCCTGTGTATCACTGTCGTTAAAAGTAATCAGTGCATCCAATCCTCTTCCTAATGCGTTCTTTTTTGCCATAATTTAAACTGTATAATCTACAAAGTTAGGCATTTTTTTCAATAAGCTCCTGCGCAAGTTGAAGGTAATTAATAGCACCGCGTGATCCGGAATCATACATCAACGCAGGCTGAGCAAAACTCTGAGATTCACTTAGAGTAATATTTCTCTGGATAACAGTTGTGAAAACCAACTCTTTAAAATGATGCTTCACCTCTTCATAAATTTGATTATGCAGCCTTAAACGTGAGTCATACATTGTCAGAACAAATCCTTCTATCTCAAGAGATCTGTTAAGTTTTGATTTGATAATCTTTATAGTATTCAGTAATTTACTTAGCCCTTCCAGTGCAAAATATTCACACTGAACAGGGATCATTACAGAGTCGGCAGCTGTGAGTGCATTAACAGTAATTATTCCTAATGATGGTGAACAATCAATTAGTATATAATCATACTTTTCTTTTAATGGCAGTAATAAATCCCGAAGCCTTTTTTCTCTGTTATCCATCTGGACCATTTCCACTTCTGCGCCTACCAGATTAATGTGAGACGGTATGATATCGATATTTTCAAAAGGAGTGTTTAATACAGTTTCCTGAGACTTGCTTTTACCTATCAGTCCTTCGTAAATAGTATTATCCACGCTCTTTATATCGATTCCTAACCCTGAAGATGCATTTGCCTGGGGGTCAGCATCTACTACAAGAACCTTTTTATCCATTGCTGCCAGCGAAGCAGCCAGATTAATAGTAGTGGTTGTCTTGCCTACTCCACCTTTCTGATTAGCCAAAGAGATTATTCTTCCCATACTTCAATTTTCATTCAGCAACTTCTTGTGTTGCTTCAAATGGCAAAATAAACAATAAATCGAATATTTTTGTGTTAATTATTTAAAACGTTGTCTTTTTTGTTGATAAGTAGGGAAGTAATAAAGTTTTTTATCTTCTATTCCCAAATAAAATCAGTATCTCTTCCGTTCTTTCCTAAGAGGTTATCTTTCTCAAAGAAGAACTCTTTTTCTCCGAATGCAGGCACTAACTCATCAAACCAAGTTGCTTTTTTGTTATATTTAGCAAAGAAAGGAATATCAATTAATTTGGGGTTTCTACATTGTAGGAACCTCAAAACAAACACCTTTTCGCCGTTAACTTCAGTTACTCCCAGAATCTGAACCTTACCAGGGCTGGCACTCATGCTAGGACCTCTGACTGTACGACAAACACCACTGACATTTCTGTATGCTTTACGGAAAATATTCCATGCTCTCTCGAGCGGCACATCAAAAAACTCTTTAGATCCGGTATCTCTTGCAACAAACATATAATAAGGTATTAAGCCCTGTCTAACCTGCTCCTTCCACATATCTGCCCATACCTGCGAATCATCATTAATGTGACGCAGAAGTGGCGACTGTGTCCTTATCTGTGCACCAGTATTTTGTATACGTGAAATTGCTTGTTTAACAGCATCGGTTGACAATTCAACAGGATGATTAAAATGTGACTGGAAGGCTAAATGCTTACCTGCTTTTTTCACTTTTTCAAAAAGTCTTAGCAGATCATCAGCATCCTTATCAGTCAAGAATCTGTATGGCCAATATGCTAATGTTTTACTTCCTATGCGTATATTCCTGATATGGTCAAATTCTTTTGTAAGCAGAGGTTCAATGTATGCTGCCATTATACTTGTTTTTGCTGTAAGCGGGTCGCCTCCTGTAAAAAGGACATCCGTTACTTTAGGATGTTTTAGAAGATACTTATGGAGCAAATCAGCCTCCTTCATAGCGAATTTCAGTTCATTCATACCTGAAAATTGCGGCCAGCGAAAACAGAATGTGCAGTATGCGTGGCAAGTCTGGCCCTGACTGGGGAAAAACAGAACTGTCTCGCGATATTTATGCTGCATTCCATGAAGTTTAATGCCATCAACCATTGGAATATTCTTCTCCTGTCCTGCAGGATTCGGATTAAGCTTCATCCTTATATCAAAAACTCTCTGTTTCAGTGCTGCTTCATCTCCATTTTCCAGATGTGATTTCACATCATTGTAATTTTTCTTTGACAACATCTCCTTTCTTGGGAAGGTGAGTGTAAAAATTGGATCATTTGGAACATTATTCCAGTCGATTAGTTGTTCCACAACATAGTTATTGGCTTTAAATGGTAAAACCTGCCCAACCACTCTGATGGCTTCCTGCTCTTCCTGGGAAAGTGAGCTTATTTGAGGTAAATCGGTATAATTCCTAAGAATATAATTTCTGTACTTTATTGTTTCCATAATTTATTATTAGTTTGAATACAGGAGAGAAAATAAACCTGCAGATATGCGTCAGGATATAAGTGTTTTTTTAACCTGAGAAACAAAAATAAGAAAAAAGCATCAAAAAGACAATATTTATAATGCTTTTTCACTTATTTAATGGCAAATATTAACATTTTGCTTCTATTTTATTTCTTATAATGGATATTTTTCAAAAGTGTTGCGTTAATTAAATTATTATTATTACTTTTGCATATCTATGATAATGTTTTTATCACATACAAACCTTCACCAAGCAGCAGTCTTAGTCCGACGACGCTCTTGATTTATACAGACAGCAAGTTGACTGTATCCCTCCGTCTATTTACTTTTGTCGCTTTAAAGCGATTATTCACAACACAACAACAACTATCTTTTTTATTTAATTAAAATGAATGTAGAAATTCATATTGCAAACAGCAGTTTTGTAGGTTACTCTCAGGAAATATGTGATTTGATTTACGAATCAGCACAGGCACGTGGCACAGGTATTGCCAAACGTAGTGCCGAGTATGTAGCAGAAAAAATTGAGGCAGGCAAAGCAGTTATCGCTCTAGATGGCGATAAGCTGGTAGGCTTTTCATATATAGAGACTTTTAGTCACCAACGATTTGTTGCTAACTCAGGATTGGTTGTACACCCCGACTACCGTAATCAGGGATTGGCAAAAAAGATTAAAAGGAAGATCTTCGATCTGTCCCGTAAGCTATATCCTAATGCTAAAATATTTAGTATTACAACCGGTTTAGCAGTCATGAAAATGAATACTGAGCTTGGATTCAAACCTGTAACATTCTCTGAACTAACTGATGATGAGGAATTCTGGAATGGATGTAAGGGTTGCAGAAATTATGACATCCTGCAACGGAACAATTTTAAAATGTGCCTCTGCACAGGATTGCTTTATGACCCTAAAGATCCTACGGCACAGAAACCCAGCACTTTCGCAAAGAAGATTGTAAAGCCGGTAATCAAAACAAGAAAACCAAATAAATTATATAAGAAATGAAACAGAAAGTAGTTTTAGCATTCAGCGGCGGTCTCGACACCTCGTTTTGCGTCCCTTATCTTATGAATGAGAAAGGATTGGAAGTACACACCGTTATAGTAAATACGGGCGGATTCTCTGATGAAGAAGCAGCTAAAATTGAGGAGCGTGCACTAAAATTAGGTGCTGCAACTCATACATGCATAGATGCTGTGAATGATTATTATAATAATGGTATAAAATATCTGATTTTTGGCAATGTGTTAAAAAATAACACTTATCCACTTTCAGTAAGTTCTGAACGCTTCTTTCAGGCTATGGCAATACTTGAGCATGTAAGAAAAACAGGTGCTGACTACGTTGCACACGGAAGTACAGGTGCCGGAAACGATCAGGTAAGATTCGACCTGGTATTTGAAGTACTTGCACCTGAAGTTAAAATAATTGCACCTATACGTGAACTTAGTCTTTCTCGTCAGCAGGAGATAGACTACCTTAAAGATAAGGGGTTTGATTTTTCGTGGGAGAAGTCAAAATACTCTATAAACCAGGGAATCTGGGGAACTAGTGTTGGTGGTGTTGAAACACTTAAATCGTCGGGTGTACTGCCTGATGAGGCTTATCCGTCACAAGTTGTAAACCATGGCTCTGAGCGTATTACAATAGGTTTTGATAAAGGTGAGCCTGTTATACTTAATGGTGAAAAAATGGATCCTGTCGATTTGATCCATAAGCTGCATAAAATAGCATCTCAGTATGGTATCGGACGCGACGTTCATGTTGGTGACACAATAATCGGAACTAAAGGCAGGGTTGCTTTCGAAGCCCCGGCACCGCTTATTATTATTAAGGCACACCATCTTCTGGAAAAACATGTTCTCACCAAACAGCAGCTCTACTGGAAGGATCAGCTCTCCAACTGGTACGGACAGCTTATGCATGAGGCTCAATATCTTGAACCGGTTATGCGTAATATAGAAACATTCCTCGACGATACTCAGAAATATGTAACCGGGGAAGTGGAAATCGAGCTTCGTCCATATCATTTCTCTGTACTGGGCTGCTCTAGCGATTTTGATCTAATGAGCTCAAGATTCGGTGAGTATGGCGAAAGCAATAAATCATTTACAGGGCAGGATGTTGTAGGATTCACAAAAGTGACTGCAAATCCTTTGAAAATTTATTATACAATTCACGATAATGATTAATGTAAGTATAGCAGGAGGAACAGGATATACGGCTGGAGAACTTCTGCGTATCCTGCTCCGTCATCCGGAAGTAAATATTGAGTCGGTAATCAGCACAACATCGGTTGGAATGTCTGTATCAGACGTACACAGAGATCTGCTGGGTGAAACTGATCTTATCTACAGCGATACATTTAATAATCCTGACGTAATCTTTCTATGCCTCGGGCATGGCCTCTCGAGAGAATTCCTTGAGAAAAATGAATTACCCGCAGGATGTAAAGTTATTGATCTGGGCAATGATTTCCGCAACCAACCTGAATTTGGTGACAGAAAATTTGTATTTGGCTTATGTGAGCAGTACCGTGAAGAGATCAGAAAAGCAGATAATGTTGCTAATCCGGGTTGTTTTGCCACAACAATAATGCTTGCTCTTTTACCTCTGGCATCTAAAAACCTTATTACAGAAGAGGTTCACGTACATGCTATAACAGGTTCTACAGGTGCAGGTAAAAGACCGGGGGAAACCACTCATTTCAGTTACCGCGATAATAACATTTCTGTCTACAAGCCTTTTACTCATCAGCATCTTGAAGAGATTGGCAATACATTGATTTCTGCAGGCAACAGCAGTCTGCCTCAAATCAACTTTGTACCAATGAGGGGCGATTTTACACGTGGTATCTTTGCAAGTATATATACAAAGTGGAACGGAGA
>JAQUIZ010000015.1:0-18870 GCA_028683355.1 Fermentimonas sp. | reverse complement strand
TATTCACTTTTCCTGTGTAACTCAGGAGCTGAGGCAAATGAAAATGCACTGAAGCTGGCTTCCTTCTATACCGGAAAAAGTCGCATAATTGCTTTCAAAGAGGCATTTCATGGTCGCACATCAGGTGCCGTAGCCATTACTGACAATCCGAATATTCAATCTCCTTTTAACAGTGGTCATGATGTTACTTTTGTAACACTTAACGATATTGTTGCTGTAGAGTCTGAATTAGAAAAAGGTGATGTAGCAGCTGTAATTATAGAAGGCATTCAGGGAGTTGCAGGTATTTTTGTTCCGGAAACTGAATTTATGCAGCAGCTCGATTTACTCTGCAAGAAACATAATGTGCCTTTGATACTTGATGAAATTCAATCAGGTTACGGACGTTCCGGAAAGTTTTTTGCACATCAGTTTTCAGGTATAAAGCCCGATATGATAACTATTGCAAAAGGTATGGGTAATGGTTTCCCTATTGGAGGAGTTATTATTTCCCCTAAATTTGAAGCAAAAAAAGGTATGCTGGGCACAACTTTTGGCGGAAATCATCTGGCCTGTGCAGCTGCAATTGCTGTTCTTGATGTGATCAGATTTGAATCACTGATCGAAAATGCAGCTTTGATGGGCGAGTACCTGAAAGGGAAACTACTCAACATTAAGGGCGTTAAAGAAGTCCGTGGTGAAGGATTAATGCTCGGCATTGAGTTTCAACCTGAATATTCAACTATACGCAACCAGTTATTGTTCGAAAATCATATCTTTACAGGTGGAGCAAAAAACAACATCATGCGTTTACTCCCTCCCCTATCAATTTCTAAAGAGGAGTTAGATATTTTTATTAACGAGCTGGTAAAGAAATTAAACTAAATAATATGAGAAACTTTACATCCGTACACGATATAGGTGATCTGAATCTGGCTTTGGAAAAAGCTATGTTTGTAAAAGAACATCCTTATGCAGATCAGGAAATAGGAAAGAATAAAACACTCCTGCTGATCTTCTTTAACTCAAGTCTGCGTACACGCCTGAGCACACAGAAAGCCGGAATGAATCTAGGAATGAATGTAATTGTACTTGATATTAATCAGGGGGCCTGGAAACTCGAAACTGAAAGAGGGGTAATAATGGATGGCGATAAACCTGAACATATTCTTGAAGCAATACCGGTAATGGGTTCTTATTGTGATATTATTGGCGTACGCTCCTTTGCTCAGTTCGAAGATAAGAAAGATGACTATAACGAGGTTATACTTAATCAATTTATTCAGCATTCAGGGCGACCAGTATTCAGTATGGAAGCTGCTACCCGTCACCCTCTTCAGAGTTTTGCCGACCTGATCACAATTGAGGAGTATAAGAAAAAGGAGCGACCAAAAGTAGTGCTAACTTGGGCTCCTCACCCAAAGGCTCTGCCACAGGCGGTTCCCAATTCGTTTGCTGAGTGGATGAATGCAACCGATTACGAGTTTGTAATTACACATCCTGAAGGTTATGAACTGGACGAAAAGTTTGTTGGCAATGCAGTTATTGAGTATGACAAGGAGAAAGCTTACAAGGGAGCTGATTTTATTTATGCGAAAAACTGGGCAGCTTATCAGGATCCCAATTATGGCAAGATTTTAAGTACAGATCGCTCATGGACTGTAGACTCTGAGAAAATGGCTCTTACCAATAATGCTTACTTTATGCACTGCCTGCCTGTAAGGCGCAACATGATTGTGAGTGATGAAGTGATAGAAGGACCGCAATCTATCGTAATTCCTGAAGCAGCAAACAGAGTAGTTTCTGCACAAGTGGTTCTTAAAGAGATTTTAAAGGATTTGTAGATTAATGCTCTGTTACAGGGCTCTTTTTCTTCTTTGCAAAACAAAAATGTATTGTTTTTTAGACGTCTCACTAACTTCTTTCGGGTACCCATTCTGAGAAGCGAACGTTAAATTTGATTTACTGTTTGAGCGAAGCGAGTTTAAATCAAATAGTGAGTAAGCAGCTAATGGGTGAAAGAATTAGTGGAAACTAGAAAAAATGATACATTTTTTTAATAAGAAGAAATCCAATAACTGATAATTGAAATGAAAAGCGAAGATTTCAAAAACAGGGATAAAGAAAAACTTTCAATTGTAAAAATCGGAGGTAATATTGTTGACAATCCTGAAGAATTAGATAAGTTCCTCGCTGATTTCAACAGCCTGGAGGGACTTAAAGTCCTAATTCATGGTGGTGGAGCAATTGCATCCAAAATGTCGGATCAGCTTGGAATAGAGACAAGGAAAGTAGATGGCAGAAGAATAACTGATGCCGAAACACTCAAGCTTGTTACAATGGTTTATGCCGGTTTGATAAATAAAAACATAGTTGCTTCACTTCAAAAGCTTGGTTGTAATGCTATTGGATTGTCAGGTGCTGATGCAAACACTATTCCATCCGTTCGTCGTTCACCTGAACCTATTGATTTTGGCTTTGTAGGTGATCCTGATCCTCAGAAAGTAAATAAAAGTTTTATTTCTCTACTTGTTGAAAATGATGTAATACCGGTATTTTGCGCAATTACGCATGATGGCGATGGTATGCTTCTCAACACAAATGCCGATACAATTGCTTATACTGTAGCAACTGCTCTTTCTGAAAAATATAAAACAGTGCTTTATTACTGCTTCGAGAAAGAGGGTGTACTTATGGATGTAAATGATCCTGACAGCCTTATAGAAACAATAAACCCGGATGAGTGTGATAATCTTATACAGCAGGGTGTGATTGCAGACGGAATGATTCCTAAATTATTTAACTCTTTCAATGCAATCTCACAGGGTGTTTCAGAAGTAAAAATCCTCCATGCAAAGAATCTTTTAACAGGAAAAGGGACTGTTTTATCATAATTAGCAACTTTTTTTATTCTTATATTGAGTAATCTTTACTGAAATGGTCGATAATAGTGGTTTAAATAGTGCTGTTGATTTACTCAGGAAGCTGGTTTCATTAAAGTCTTTTTCCGAACATGAGGAGTTGCGCAGCAATTTTCTTTCAGATTATTTTAAACAAAAAGGCATTTCTGCTGAACGGATAGGAAATAACCTTATTTTCCGTCAAGCTTTTCATGATGCAGACAAACCTACATTAATGCTAAACTCACACCTGGATACTGTTTTGCCGGCTTCAGGCTATACCTTCGATCCCTTTAATCCCGAAATATCAGATACTCATGTATACGGTCTGGGCAGCAATGACGCCGGGGCAAGCGTGGTTTCTATGATACAGACTTTTCTACACTTCTATAACACACAAATGCCTTTTAACCTGCTACTTGCACTTTCTACGGAAGAGGAGAATTCTGGTCCTGACGGAATGCGACTTTTATGGGCAAAACTAAGGGATGATGTGGATATGGCTATTATTGGGGAACCAACCGGAATGAGGGCTGCTGTAGCTGAACGTGGATTACTGGTTATAGATGGTATGGCAAGAGGCGTAAGCGGTCACGCTGCCCGCAGCGAGGGTGTTAACGCACTATATATTGCACACGATGATATTAACACTTTAAGATCGGTGAAATTTGATAAAATATCACCAACTATGGGTGAGGTGAAGTTAACTATAACTCAAATAATGGCGGGCACACAGCATAATGTGGTACCCGACCGCTGCAGCTTTGTTGTTGATATACGACCAACTGAGCAATACAGCAACAGCGAAATTATGGATATTCTTCAGCCCTTGGTGAAAAGTGAACTTAAAGCACGTAATCTTACAAACAGAAGCTCTGCAACTCCGCAAAATCATTTGCTGATGAAGTGTATCGATCAGCTGGAGATTGAGACTTACACATCTCCTACTACTTCCGACTGGTTGAGAATAACCTGCCCTGCTATCAAAATGGGACCGGGTGAATCGGCTCGCTCTCATCAAGCTGACGAGTTTGTGCTTATTAAGGAACTTGAACAAGGGATTAAAGGTTATATCAGATTCATATCACAACTAACAAAAAATATTGACTGATAATCAATCATTTAGATATATGGCAAAAATATGGGATAAAGGCTTCGATGCCAATAAACTGGTGGAAGACTTCACAGTAGGGAAAGACAGAGAACTAGACTTACGTCTGGCAAAGCATGACATAAAAGGATCAATGGCGCATATAAAAATGCTGGTAAAGATTGGTCTCCTCGAGGAGGATGAAGAAAAATCACTTCATTCAGAACTTCAAAACATTTTGGCAGAGGTAGAAAAAGGTAATTTCCACCTCGATGATGATGCAGAAGATATCCACTCTCAGATTGAGGCTGTGCTGACAGAGCGACTGGGAGAAATGGGCAAAAAAATTCATTCCGGACGTTCCCGAAACGATCAGGTGCTGGTTGACATTAAACTATATCTGAAGGAGGAGATTCAGCATATTAAAGAGGAAGTACTTCAACTGTTTGATCAATTACAGTCACTCAGCGAGCAGCATAAAGACATTCTGCTTCCGGGATATACTCATGCACAAATTGCTATGCCATCTTCTTTTGGCTTATGGTTTGGTGCTTACGCTGAATCGTTAGTAGATGACATGCACTCACTGGCAGCAGCATGGAAGGTAGCCGATCAAAACCCCCTTGGCTCTGCAGCCGGATATGGCAGCTCTTTCCCGCTTGACAGGGAGATGACGACTAAAGAACTAGGCTTTGGCACGATGAGCTACAATGTAATAGCTGCGCAAATGGGACGGGGTAAAACTGAACGTATTCTCGCGCAAAGTATGGCTAATATCGCCTCAACACTGAATAAACTGGCTGCTGACAACTGCATGTATCTCTCAGGTAATTATGGATTTATATCTTACCCGAAAGAACTGACTACCGGGTCGAGCATCATGCCACACAAAAAGAATCCAGATGTATGGGAACTTATAAGGGCTCATAGTAACCGTTTACAAAGTCTGCCTAATGAAATCTCATTGATGACAACCAACATGTCGCATGGTTATCATCGGGATTATCAGCTGTTGAAAGAGGTGCTGTTTCCTGCTATTGAAACTCTGCATACTATTCTGAATATGTCTCACTTCATGCTTCAGCATATAAGTGTTAATAATGATATACTTTCAGATACCAAATACGACTACCTTTTTACTGTGGAAGAAGTTAACAATCTTGTTTTACAAGGTATCCCTTTCCGTGAAGCTTATCAGCAAATAGGAAAAGAGGTGCAGGAAGGTGCTTTTCAGGCTGATAAAAAAGTTAATCATACTCATGCAGGTAGTATCGGCAATCTTTGTACTGATGAAATAAGACAAAAAATGGAATTAGCGTCAAAAGTGATACTATAAAGTATGTACTTTATTCTTATTTCAGTCTTACCTTGCTCTTATATTGCTCTTATAAACCTCAATTATAAAAGAACGACGTAAGAGAAATTCAAATACAAAATAACGGTGATCTAAGCCCAATAAAGCGTCAGATCCCCGTTATTTTTGTTCAAGAATATTTGTTTTTACTTTAGTAAAGATTAGTGACTGTGACCACCACCTCCTAATAATATATCGTGTACAGCTTCAACACTGTGAGTATAGTCTACATAAGCCTCAACATATTTCCTGCCCTCTTCAACCGAATTATCTCTTACTTTGTAGAGAGCTTCTGTTTTGTCGAATTTCTCTTGAAGCACCCCGTTTATGTGGTTATTCAGGGCTTTCAGTAAACTTTCAAAATCACCTGTTGCAAGAGCCTTATCACTCATCATGGTAATAGGAGCTACTGACCCTGCCGGTTTTAAGCCTGTAAATGTTGCTCCTTCCATTTCGCGATGTAAGCGAACGAATGTTTCGTAGAAATGCTTTTTTACAATTTCATATATTTCCTTGTCACCGTTTCTCAAGCTGTAAGTTTTGTGAAAAAGAGGTACTACCTCAGCTTCCATATCTGCATTAATCCATTTTAGTATCAAATCAACGTTGTTTGTTTCCAGAGCTTTTTCAGCATCCTTAAGAGCTGGCCCGTCAAAAGAATCGCAATGCGCTGCTGCCGGTTGTATACTTATGACTGAAAAAAGTGCTATTAGTGATAAAATGAAAATCGATTTAAGCCAATTGTTTTTTAATGAGTAATTTACTGTTTTCATAATTCTTATTTTTTTATTGTTGTTATACTGATTTGTTTTTACTATTTTCGTTATCTGTTTATTACTATCGTTATTGGACTTTTTATAATTAATCAGCTTTTATTTTGTCGTCTAAGACGATGTTATTTTTATATACTTTCTGATTTTGTATTACAAAGGTAAGTTCTGTCTACCCCAATTATTGTCACCCAGGCGACACACTACACTCTTTAACATTATTTAATAACGCGGAAATAACTTACGGGTCTAATGCCTGTTTATCAAAATAATCAATTAATTAATGGAAAATAAAAAAGGACTTTCACATGATCATTTAGCTCGTCTCCTCAGTGAACATAATATAAGTCAGGATTACCTAAACGGTCATAGTCAACATCGCGGGCAGAATCAAAATGCTGATCATCACCACGAAAATTCTGATCAGCATTTGTCATATTGCCCCCTGTTTAAGAATATGAGTCAGGCTGATCATGATCAGTTTCTCGACAGAAATGTAAAAGAGGTGCTTACATATAAAAAAGGAGAAACCATCGCTATGCAGGGAGATCAGATAAGTTCTGTAATGCTTCTTGTGCAGGGAAGTGTAAGAACCGAGATGATTACTATGGAGGGAAACATTCTGGATATAGATATAATGGAAGCGGTAATTCCTTTAGCTCCCTCATTTATATATGGAGAGAAAAACCAATATCCGTTTGACGTGATAGCAGCGGAACCATGCATCTTCCTGAAGATTTCGAAAGAAGCCTGGCTGGATGAGATGGCAAATAATAAACAGATGCTTACAAATTTCCTGACTATGAATGCTGATTTAACACTCTACCTGACAAATAAGCTGCAGATGATTTCGCTGAAGAGTCTGAGAAAGAAATTAGCCACCTTCTTCCTTGAAAAAACAACAATAGAAAATGATTCTTTCAACCTTAAACGTTCTCGCACTCAGCTGGCAGAGTTTTTTGGCGTGCAGAGGCAGTCGCTTGCCCGTTCGCTGAAAGAGATGGAAGATGAGGGAATGATAAAGCTGGACGGTCGCAACGTGAAGATTTTTGACAGGAACAAATTGATAAGAGAATAACACCACCCTTTTACATCGTGTTTTTCTGTTTAATTACCTCAATTTTTAGTACTTTTGCGGTATATGCATTATATGTTTATATTGTATCCTGATTATCTTGATTGAAAAACCAAAACAATTATAAAAATATGAACTTACTCGAAAGTATTATTGAGAGGGCTAAGGCTGATAAACAGCGTATAGTATTGCCGGAGGGAACAGAAGTAAGAACACTTCGTGCTGCTGAATTAATATTGTCAGATGATGTGGCAGATATCATTCTGCTTGGTGATGAACAGACTATCATGGAATCAGCAGAAAAAAATGGATTACAAAATATAAGTAAAGCTACTATTGTAAATCCTAAAGCGCATAAAAAGAAAAAGGAATATACAGAGCTTCTTGTTGAGCTTCGAAAGAAGAAAGGTATGACTTATGAGCAAGCCTCTGTTCTGGTTGAAGACCCTCTTTACCTGGCATGCCTCATGATTAAAAACGGGGATGCAGATGGCGAAATAGCAGGTGCTCAGAATACCACCGGAGATGTGCTTAGACCGGCACTGCAAATTATTAAAACGCTGCCTGGAGTGAAGGTTGTTTCAGGTGCATTTATAATGTTTACCCAAACACATCAATATGGTGAAAATGGTGTTCTGCTTTTTGCAGACTGTGCTGTTATGCCAAATCCAAATGCAGAGGAGCTTGCTTCTATTGCTGTTTCATCTGCCAAGACTATGCAAAGCCTTGTGAATGTTGAACCAAGAGTAGCGATGCTCAGTTTTTCTACAAAAGGAAGCGCCGAACATGAGATGATTGATAAGGTAAGGGAAGCAACACGAATAGCTAAAGAGATGGATAACAACCTGCAGATTGACGGAGAATTGCAGGCAGACGCAGCATTGGTACCATCGGTAGGCTCAAGCAAAGCTCCGGGAAGTTTAATTGCCGGAAAAGCTAATGTGCTTGTTTTCCCGACACTCGAATCCGGAAATATTGGCTACAAGCTGGTACAAAGATTAGGCAATGCTCAGGCAGTGGGCCCTGTACTACAAGGTATGGCTGCACCGGTAAACGATTTGTCGCGCGGTTGCTCAATAGAGGATATATATAACATGATAGCAATAACTGCAAATCAGGCAATCGGACTAAAAAAGAATTAGATTTTAAAAACAATAGATAAAAGCCACATTCTTATGAGTGAAATGATTATAGAACCTATTGAGAAGTATGGACTTACCATAACATCAGACAGTAAAAAGAAGCCATTATTCTCAAGAATTGGAGTTGTAGGTGCAGGTAAAGAGGGCAGAAACATTATAAACATGGCTGCAACTGCAGGAATGGAAGTTGTATTTCTTGAAGAATCACAGGAAAGGATAGATTACGTGACAGGTGAACTGGAGAAAGTGATGAATCATAAGATCAGCAATTGGGGTCTGACGCAGGCTGAAAAGAGAATCATCATGAACCGCATAACACCAACCATGCTTTACGAGGATTTTAGGGGTTGTGATATGGTAATTGAATGTACTAGATTCACTGAAGGAGGACGCAGGAGTACCCCGGTAAGAAAAAGCATATTTAAGAAACTGGAAGAGATACTTGACAATGATGCCATCATAGCAACAAACGGTTCTGTGGTAATCATCAGCGAACTTGCTGCAGAGCTGGTATACAAAGACAGGTGCGTTAGTCTTTATTTTCCTGTATCGCATCCTGATGCCCGCATACTTGAAATAGTAAGTGGAATGTATACATCTGAAGAGGTTTACAAAAAGATGGAGGTTTTTGCCAAACTGATAAACTATAAACCACACCGCATAAATGAAAGTAACGGAAATGTGAGTATGCGTATAATGGTAAACATGCTTAACGAAGCTTGCCAGATTCTCCTTGAGAGAGTCAGCTCGCTGGAGGATATTGAAGAGACTTATACTATTATCTATGGCCAGCGTTACGGAGTTTTCAGAATGGCTGACATAATTGGGATAGAACGCCTGGTAACTCTTATGGAGGCAATGTTCAACGAATTTGGAGAGAAACACTATAAACCCAACCCGCTATTATGGAAATTATATAGATCCAACCAGTTAGGCGTACGTACAGGTAAGGGATTTTATATATATGATGATAACGGAAACCCTGTTTCGGTAAATAAAGCAGTAATCAACTAACTGAAATCAGAAAAAGACAGAAAGGTTAAAAGAAAAACAAAGACAGAAATGAAGATATTGGTTTTAAATTGCGGCAGCTCTTCCATAAAGTATAAACTTTTCGAAATGGAAAGCAAGGAAGTGATAGCACAGGGTGGTATTGAAAAGATTGGTATGAAAGGCTCTTTCCTTAAACTGACATTACCCGGTGGACAAAAAGTTATGCTTGAGGGAGAAATTCTTGAACATCGTGCGGGAATAGAGTACATCCTGGGAGTACTGTTAAGTGAGAAATATGGCTGCATAAAATCTATCGAAGAGATTAAGGCTGTAGGCCACAGAGTAGTTCACGGAGGAGAGAGGTTCAACTCAAGTGTGCTTATAACTGATGAGGTTATTGATATGCTAAATGAGTGTATCGAACTTGCACCTCTTCACAACCCGCCTAACCTTAAAGGGATCTATGCAATTCAGGAACTTCTGCCGGATACACCTCAGGTAGGTGTTTTTGACACCGCTTTTCACCAAACAATGCCTGATTATGCATATATGTACGGGTTACCTTACTCTCTTTACGAAAAATATGGAATACGACGCTACGGGTTTCATGGAACAAGCCACCGCTATGTTTCACGCCGTGCTTGTGACTTTTTAGGTGTACCATATGAAGAGCAACGAATAATAACTGCTCATATCGGCAACGGCGGATCTGTTACGGCAATCAGGAATGGTGAATCTATTGACACCAGCATGGGTATGACGCCTGTGGAAGGACTTATCATGGGAACCCGCTCGGGTGATGTTGACCCTGGTGTAATTTCCTATATAATGGAGAAAGAGAATATGGGAACTAAAGGGATATCAACCCTGTTAAATAAGTTCTCCGGTATGCTTGGCATTTCGGGTGTTTCATCTGATATGAGGGAAATTGAAGAAGCAATTGAAGGAGGCAACAAAAGAGCTATCATGGCTTTGAAGACCTATTGCTACAGGATTAAAAAATATGTAGGATCTTACGCTGCAGCTCTGGGAGGTGTGGACATACTAGTATTTACAGGAGGTGTTGGTGAAAATCAGGCAAGTGCACGAAAGGCCGTTTGTGAGAATATGGAATATATGGGCATTGAACTGGATGAAGAGTTAAATGACTCGGTTCGTGCAAAAGAGATAGTTATAAGTAAACCTTCATCTAAGGTAAAAGTACTGATTATACCTACTGACGAGGAACTTACCATTGCAAAGGATACTGTAGATATTTTGAGTCAGGCGAAATAGATGTTTAGCTGATTAAGTCAAAAATTGGTTTGTCTGAAGTTTCATCACTTGGATTATTATTTTCTTTAGGTGTGATAAATATTTTTACACCTCTTAAAGCGACAGCTTCTTTGAAGGATACTCCTGAAGGAAATATTGTCTTAATAATAAAGGAATAGTCAGTACCACTTTGATACAAGTAGGTTTTGATATTAAACAATCCGGAAGAACTAAGGCCTGGCATTTGATGCCAGGCTGTTTCTTCTTCATCAGAAGGGTTGTAAAATGCTAATAAAACGCTTCCATCAATTGTTTCTTTGGATATATCAGGAATAATTAACTCCTGAATTCCTAATAATATCATTTCACCATAATCATAAACCAAAACATCATTATCAACCTGCTGAGCTATTGCTATAACCTTATCTGAATTTTTCATTGGAGCTTTATTATTATCCTCTAAAAAATCGAAGTCCTCAACAGGGTCTCTATCCTGTGGCTGCCCTGTCACTTCACCTGGACCTAAAGGACCTTCATCTTCATCGCAACCTGCTATTATCAATAACGTACAGGAAACAGCTAATAAGTAGAAATATTTTGACACTTTCATACCTGTAATTTTTAAAATGTTGTTGTTAATAAAAGACTATCAAATGTAGTCTATACAGAAAAAAAGTGTTAGGGTTTTTCAGGCCAGTTTTTGTAATTCTATCGCATTAAGAAAAATATAATTTGTCTTTTTATTGCAACAAGAAAACTCATAGCTCTATAATAGTGATAGTTAAGTATCCAAATCATCTGTAATTATCGGTGTAAACGACGATATTGTGAAGGAGAGACTTTTGTCATTTTCTTAAATGTGCGGGAAAAATAGGCTAAATCAAAATAACCACACTCCTCGGCAATTGTACCAATTGGTTTGTCATCTTTCTCCAGCATCTTTTTAGCTTTTTCAATACGAAGTCTGCTTATAAAGTTTGAAGGTGAATATCCTGCAACTGCAGTTAGCTTCCTGTTAAGCTGTGAAGTGCTTATAGAAAGTTTTTCAGCAAAAGTAACTACCGAAAAGTGAGGATTATGCATCTCATAATAAACAATGTCTGTAGCCTTTTGTAGAAAACTCAGGTTTAAATCTCCTGACTGCGATTTTTCGCCCTTTAAAATCAAGCGCATATATTTCTCCTTAAGCAGTCGGCGGTTTTCCAGTAAAGAATCTATCTGAGCCAGCAACTCATTAGAAGTAAAAGGTTTCATAATATAAGCATCTGCTCCATATTGCAGACCTTTGATACGATCGTCAACAGTACTTTTAGCTGTTAACAGAATAATCGGTATATGATTTAATAGTGCTGAAGTACGAATTTCTTTACATAACATGAACCCATCTTTATTAGGCATAACTATATCAGAAATTATTATATCAGGTATCAGGTTATGTGCCAGATCCAATCCAGCAACTCCATCATCAACTGCAACTACTTCATACCTGTTTTCAAGCATAGCTCTTAAATAAAGTAATACATCTCTGTTATCTTCGATTAACAGTATCTTTGTATTAACTGTATTTTCAGAGAACTCCTGTGGCTGTTTGATTTGTAATAGAGCTTTCCTGAAAAGGTCTGTGCTATCGGCAGATTTTTTAGTTCCTTGAGGCAAATTCACAGTCTCATCTTGTTGTATTGGAATCATAACTCTGAAAATTGAACCCTGATGCTCTTCACTTTCTACTTCAATCTGCCCCTTCATACTCTCGATCAACTGCTTAGCATAACTTAACCCAATTCCGCTGCCATTATCTGATGCAGATTTTGAGACCTGATAAAAAAGATCGAATATCTTTTTTTGATTCTCCCTGGAAATACCTATTCCCTGATCTGCCACTTCTAAAATAAATACACTTTTATTTGTTTTGACTGATACCTGAATGATACTTTTCGTGGGACTGAATTTGATGGCATTAGATAACAGGTTCTGTAAAATATTTTCGATGTATTCAGGTATAAAATCCATGATTATTACCGACTCGTTACTCAAAAAGTATATGGACTGCTCTTTTTTCTTAGCGTAAATTCGGAATGAATCGATTACCATTTCAAGATAGGACACAATATTACCTCTCTCCCATTGAATATTATCCATTCCTGCATTTATTTTGGACATATTCAATAACTGATTTACCAGCTTGAGCAGATGAAGCCCCTGCCGTTCAATAGCATCCATAAATGATTTTGACTCCTTAGAACTAAGATCAGTAATTGTTTTCAACTCATTATTTAAACCAAGTATAACAGTAAGCGGAGTGCGGAATTCATGGGTAATATTCCTGAAAAAACCTGATCTCTTTTTCACCAGATCAATAAGTTCTTTATTTTTTTTAGCACTCTTTAAATAAGCGAAAACAAAAACCAACAACAAAATTATGAGCAGTACTACGGTAATTACAGAAGCATATATCAGAGATTGCTGAATAAGAATTTCCTCTTTCTTCATTCTTCATTAATAAAAAATGAATCCTGTTTTCCGACCTTAATTATTTAACCCATTTACTATAACGTATTTTCTTAAACAATGTTTATAGTGAAGGATGATGAAATATATTTATACTCTGACACTTTCGCATGGTAATGATCTCAATGATTAAAAAAAGGCCCCGGAATATTTTTCCGGGGCCTCGATATAATTTTGCAGAGTTGCTATTATTCAGCTACCACTTCAAATGGAACCTCAACAGACACCTCTTTATGTAATTTAACTACAGCAGTATAGTTGCCTACCTCTTTTACCTGATCCTTAATCAGAATCAGTTTACGGTCTATTTCAAAACCTTTTTCCTGTAATGCATCAGCAATCTGAATGTTTGTTACAGATCCGAAAATGGTTCCTGTAGAACTGGTTTTGGCTCCTATTGTAAGTGTTACACCTTCCATTTTATCAGCAATTGCCTGAGCATCAGCTTTTATTTGTGCAATTTTATGTGCACGTTGTTTTTGGTTTTCAGCCAAAACTTTCTTTGCAGACTCACTGGCAATTATAGCTTTTCCCTGAGGAATGAGAAAATTGCGTGCATATCCTTTTCTCACATTCACTAAATCGTCCTTATACCCCAGGTTATGAATATCTTCTTTTAATATTACTTCCATCTCTTATTCCTCCTTTACTTCATTAAATCGGTTACATAAGGAAGCAGAGCAATATGACGAGCTCTCTTCACTGCTTGAGCCACACGACGCTGGAACTTCAAAGATGTTCCCGTGATTCTTCTAGGTAATATCTTACCCTGTTCATTCAGGAATTTCTTTAGAAACTCAGGATCTTTATAATCGATATATTTAATACCGTTCTTTTTGAAACGGCAATATTTCTTTTTCTTTACATCCACTGATAGTGGTGTCAAATATCTTATTTCTGATTGTTTAGCCATTTCTTAATCCTCCTTTTCGTTAGTGGTTACTTCAGGTTGCTCTGACTCATTCACCCGAACATTCTCTTTTCTTTTTCTGCTATCTGCTGAAGAAGGGTCAGCCTCCTTTTTCTTTCCGCCTTTGTTGTTTCTTCTTTTTAGTGCATACTCATATGCAAACTTGTCTTGTTTCACTGTGAGGAAACGAACTACGCGCTCATCGCGACGGAAATTTACTTCCAGTTTATCGATAACTGAAGGGTCAGCTTTAAATTCAAGAAAAGTGTAAAACCCGGTTGTTTTTTTGTCGATGTTGTAAGCAAGTTTTCGCAAGCCCCAATCTTCTTCATTCACAATCTCGGCTCCTTGATCTGTGAGGAGGTTCTTGAATTTTTCAACCGTCTCCTTCATCTGAACGTCAGACAAAACGGGAGTTAAAATGAAAACGGTTTCGTAATTATTCATACTTAATTAACTATTAATGTTTTAAATAAAGAATCTATATTTTTCGAGCGGCAAAGATACGATAAAAAATCTTACCCTCAAAGCTATAATTCTGAAAACCTTAGTGAGGTTAGAATGATTTTTTATAAAAAAAAGCATATTCAACTTTTTCACGTTAAATTTGTTCTTTCTATGTATCAAAGCAATATTTAAAGAATGAAGAAAAAAATCAACCAGGCACTTGTTATTTTCGGTGCTTCGGGCGACCTGACATACCGAAAGTTAATCCCTGCAGTGTTCGACTTATATATGAACGATTCACTGCCGGAAGGTTATGTTGTATTGGGAGTAAGCCGTACACAGTTCACAGATGATAAATTCCGGAAGAAAATGAAAGATGGAATCCGGCAGTTTGCAAGCTATAAGGATGCTGCCAACGATAAGCTGGAAGGATTCCTCTCTAAGCTGTTCTACCTGAGCATTGATACCGACAAAGGTGAAGAGTATGGCCGTGTAAAGGAGAAACTTGATAAGCTGAATAAACAGTTCAGTCTGGGACAGAACTATATATTTTATCTGTCAACACCTCCTGCTTTATACAGTACCATTCCAAAGTATCTTTATGGGCATGGACTTACATTACAGCAGAAAGGCTTTCGCAGATTAATTATCGAAAAACCGTTCGGGCACGACCTTCAGTCGGCTGTCGAACTAAACAGCCAGCTCCTGGAGTTCTTTAAGGAGGATCAGATTTATCGTATAGATCACTACCTTGGAAAGGAGACTGTTCAGAATCTTATGGTCACACGATTTGCAAATGGCATATATGAGCCTTTGTGGAACAGGAACTTTATTAAACATGTAGAGATTACAGCAGCTGAGAGCATTGGTGTAGAAGGCAGAGGTGGATATTATGAAACTGCAGGTGCTTTGCGTGATATGATCCAAAACCATTTACTGCAGGTTCTTTCACTAGTTGCGATGGAACCTCCGGCTAAGATAACTCCTGAGGATATCAGATACGAGAAAATGAAAGTTTTTCGTTCACTTCGCCCATTCAGCAAAAGTGATCTGAGAAAAAATGTAATCCGCGGACAATATACCGAAGCAACAGTAAGAGGTAAACATTACAAGAGCTACAGAGAAGAGCCGAATGTTGAACCTCAGTCGAGGACAGAGACCTATGCCGCCATGAAGATTTTCATTGACAACTGGCGCTGGGAGGGTGTCCCTTTCTATATCCGTACGGGTAAACGTTTACCTACAAATGTTTCAGAGGTTGTAATTCATTTCAGACCCTCACCACAAAAATTGTTTAAGCAAGAAGATGAGTCGACTCACTCTGACAATCAGCTGATTCTTAGAATTCAACCTGACGAAGGTATTTTACTGAAAACAGGAATGAAAGTGCCGGGCAATGGCTATGAGGTGAAATCAGTTAATATGGATTTCCATTATTCAGACCTCAATGATCACTATATCCCAAGTGCATACGAGCGCTTGATACTCGACTGTATGTCAGGCGACAACATGCTTTACATGCAGGGTGAAGCAGTTGAAGAGACATGGAAATTTGTTCAGCCTATACTAGATTACTGGGAAAATGATCAGGATGCACCTCTTCACGGATATCCTTCAGGATCATGGGGACCGGATGTAGCAGACGAGCTGATTGAGGGTAAAGAAAACACGTGGCGTTATCCATGCAAGAATTTGGCTGAAGATGGCGTTTATTGTGAATTATAATGGTTGACAAACAAAACATGATAATGGAAATTCAAATATTTAAAACTTTACAGGAATTAAACCAGTCTTTTACCGAGTGGTTACAAGAGATATTGAATAAGAAAGAAAGTATCACCATAGCTCTTTCGGGAGGATCTACCCCTAAATCATTGTTCGATTTCTGGTCAGATCTGCCGGAAGGTGAGATTGACTGGACTAAAATAAAATTCTTTTGGGGCGATGAGCGTTGTGTGCCTCCAACTGATGCAGAGAGCAATTATAAAATGACAAAGGAACACTTGTTCGATAAAATAAATATTCCTCAGAATAATATTTTCCGCATTAAGGGAGAAAACAATCCTGAAAATGAAGCAGAGGTTTACGGTGACCTGTTAAATCAGGAGATTAAAGTAGTTAATGGAGTGCCGGCATTCGATATAGTTATTTTGGGTATGGGAGATGATGGCCATACCGCATCAATCTTTCCCCACGAAATAGAACTATGGAACAGTAACAATAATTGTGTTGCTGCAACTCACCCTGAAACAGGTCAGAAAAGGGTAAGTCTGACCGGTAAAGTAATCAATGCAGCTAATAATGTTGTTTTTTTAGTTACAGGCGAAAACAAGGCCGATAAAATAAGAGAGATAATTGAGCATCCCGAAGAGTCAGAAAAAAAATATCCGGCTGCACTGGCGCAACCGGAGTCAGACAATCTTTTATGGTTTCTTGATGAAAAGGCAGCTGGTAAGTTAACCGGAAACAGTTAACTTACTTCGAATTACCTTACAGTCTTAACTCTGTAATCGCAGTTTACTTTTCCTTTCTCAAGATTAGCCAGCTTTCCCTTGATCATTCTTCTGCGAAGTAATGATATCTTATCGGTAAAAAGTATACCGTCGAGATGGTCATACTCGTGCTGAATTACCCGTGCCATATAACCTTTATAAACCTCGTCGTGCGACTGCAGGTTTTCATCAAGATATTTAATCCTGATTTCATCCTCACGGGGCACTTTCTCATAAATACCCGGAATGCTTAAACATCCCTCTTCAATTATTTCTAAATCACCTGTACGTTCTGTGATATGAGCGTTTATGAACACCTTCTTGAAATCTTTAAATTCGGGGTTATCATCATCAGCAAGAGGAGATAAATCCACTACAAAAATTCTGTCTTCCAGTCCAACCTGCGGTCCGGCAAGCCCTACCCCTTCAGCATTATACATTGTCTCGAACATATTATCAATAAGTTCACTCAGACCGGGGTATGTTTTCGGGTCAATATTCTCTGTTATCTTTCTCAGAATCGGATGCCCGTAAATATATATTGGTAATATCATAATTATTTTCTTTTGCTCTCCATATATCCCTGAAGGATTATGGTTGCACTTATTTCATCTACTAATTCTTTATTTTGACGATCCCTCTTTTTTAATCCACCCTGAATCATTGCCTGATGAGCAAGTTTAGATGAAAAACGCTCATCATAATACTCAACCGGGATTTTGGGATACAGTTTTCTTAAACGATTTACAAACGGCTCTACCCGTTTCATATTCTCAGACGGTTCATTGTTCATCTGCTTCGGAAGCCCCACTATAATGCATTCTACTTCCTCTTTCTTAACATAATCATCAAGGAATTCAAACAGTTTGGAGGTTTCTACCGTAGTAAGTCCATTGGCAATAATCTGCAGCGGGTCGCTCACAGCTATACCGGTTCTTTTTTTACCGTAATCAATTGATAACAATCTTGCCATAAAACAGCTATGGAGTATCGAATGTTCGTCTGCGAAGCTCAAAGTCGCGCCCCAAATACTTTTCCCTTACTACAGGATTTGCTGCCAGCTCTTCCGCAGTTCCCTGAAACAACACCTTACCTTCAAACAACAGATAAGCTCTGTCAGTAATACTCAACGTTTCATCAACATTATGGTCGGTTATCAGTATACCTATATTCTTATACTTCAGCTGAGCTACAATAGATTGAATATCCTGAACTGCAATCGGGTCGATACCTGCAAAAGGCTCATCAAGCATTATAAATTTCGGATCAATAGCAAGACAGCGGGCAATTTCAGCACGCCTGCGCTCACCACCTGAAAGCCGGTCACCCTGATTTTTACGAACCTTCTCCAAACCAAACTCTGCAATCAGACTCTCTAGTTTCTCCTCCTTCTCCTTTGGAGATTTATCTGTAAACTCAAGCACCGATTTAATATTGTCCTCAACAGTCATCTTTCTAAATATGGAAGCCTCCTGGGCAAGGTAACCGATACCTTTCTGTGCACGCTTATATACCGGGAATTTAGTGATGTTATCCTTACCGATAAATATCTCTCCTTCATTAGGAACAATCAGTCCCACAGTCATATAAAAAGTAGTTGTTTTTCCTGCACCGTTTGGACCGAGCAGACCAACAATTTCGCCCTGTTTCACGTTG
This sequence comes from Fermentimonas sp., assembly GCA_028683355.1. Classification (GTDB taxonomy): domain Bacteria; phylum Bacteroidota; class Bacteroidia; order Bacteroidales; family Dysgonomonadaceae; genus Proteiniphilum. The sequence goes on along the minus strand of JAQUIZ010000015.1, from coordinate 300 downwards.
ATTGAAACATGACTGACCACAGTTCTTTTACCGTACTTCTTTACCAGATTTTCTGTACGCAGCATCAGATGACCATCTTCTGGAGCATCAAAATCTGTTAAGGTCTGAACCTCGTCAAAATCATCAGAAGGAGTTATATTTCCGAAACCATCTTCCATTACTCGAAATTTTGTACAAAGATATGAAAAAGTTCGCAGTTACAGATTAATTACTAATCACTATCTCAGACTTATCCATCTCTCCGTCTACAGGTGGATTCAACTTTGCAACACTAACTTCCAGAGAAATTATTTCAGGATA
>JAQUIZ010000117.1:2169-8456 GCA_028683355.1 Fermentimonas sp. | reverse complement strand
TTTACTGCAGCAACTTCACTTTCTGCCTGCAAGACCACCATTCCGGTTGTTTTCCAGGGTGCTTCTGCCATTAAGGTTTCAATTATTTCAGACTGAGGTGTGATTGGGTAACCAAAATAACCATCAACTCCATAACGAATTGCCGCATGTGCAATGGCTTCGTTCCCTTTCATCAAAGATATCGCTTCAGACATACTATTATTTTTATCTAATAATTATTAGGTGTAAAAAATTAACCGATTTTCTTTTTGTAGACTGTCAGGCAGGCATCAGGGCATACATATCCGCAGTTTGCGCAACCAATACAATCGTCGGGATTTTTCATATACACGTAATGATACCCGCGATCATTAACTTCGCGTGGTTCAAGTTCAAGAACGTCAGTTGGACATGATACTACACAAAGATCACATCCTTTACAGCGATCTTTGTTTACCACAACATAACCAATGAATTTTGCCATTATCCGGAGGATTTTTTAGGTTTATAATTACAAAGATACCTGTTTTTAATTATTAAACGGATGAAATATTATAATAATTACCATCCGAAAGCCGTCTCGCTCATCCAGTGTCCGTGAACTTTTAACACCTGCTCGATCACATCACGGGCAACTCCTTCTCCTCCTTTTTTAGGTGAGATATATTTGGCAATAGCTTTTATTTCATGTGCGGCATCGTTTGATGCTATAGGTAAACCTACTGCTTTCATCACTTTATAATCAGGAATGTCATCACCAACATATATTATCTCTTCAGGCTTAAAACCGGTTTTATTTATATAATCATGATAATCATTCATTTTAATTTCAGATTTCATATAAATATCCTTTATGCCGAGAGATTCATATCGTACTTTTACAGAAGGTGAATTTCCGCCTGTGATAATTGCAACACCGTAACCACATTTAACAGCGAGGTTCAATGCATAACCATCGTGAATATTTGCTGTACGTAATGGTTCACCATCCGATGACAGGTTAATTGTCTGTTTGGATAATACTCCATCAATATCAAATATAAAGGCTCTGATCTTAGTCAGATCGTAATTTATTGCGCTCATTTAGAATGTTTATTTATGCTTTTGCTTATAAGTTCGTATATTTCTTTTGTGTCACCGTCTTGAATCAGATCCATATGTTTCTGAATTACCTTTTCATCATAGCGAATGGCAGGACCTGTCTGAGCTTTTCTAGGCTCCATCTCCATAACCTTAGCCGCTGTTTCCATGATAAGTGGCTTTAATACGTCAAATGAGATACCCTTGCTGTTTAAGATCTCTGATGCAAGAGTGAACATATGATTACTGAAATTATTTGCAAATACCGCTGCAAGGTGCAGATAACGCCTGTTGTCACTGTCAAGTAATCTGACATTACCTGAAATCGACTTAGCCATACTATCTAAAATATGTTGTGAATGATTGCTATCTCCTTCAATAAAAACCGGGATACCCTGGAAGTCGACAAAGCGACTTTTACTAAATGTCTGCAGTGGATAAATCACTCCGTAATCTGACGATCTGCCAAGTGAAAACAGATTCATGGGTAAACTACCCGATGTGTGAGCCCAAATACCATCAGTAGCCGGCATAAGTTTAACAATTTCAGAGAGCATATCATCCTTTACTGAAAAGATATACAGATCTGCGTTACTTTTTATTGATTTTAAATTATCGATCGGCTCAGCTTCCACCTGAGATGCAAGCAATTTAGCATTCTTCAATGTTTTGCTGTACACCTGAATAATTTCGTTTCCCGATTTCTTGAGAGCAACCGATAGATGAGTTGCCACATTCCCCGATCCTATAAATACAATTCTCATTTTACTTAATTCACAAGTCACACTTCTCGATTCAAAAGTCAGTCATCAATCACCGAAAATCACTTATTTATTCAGTCTGAAATTCCAACTATCACCTATTACAGATTCCCCATCACCTTTACACCTGCTTTCTCAACTCCATAAAGCGGATCATCTTTCATCAGGTGACTTACTTTCAATACATACGTACGTGAAGTATCGAGATCTATTGCTGATTTGAATGGCAGTGAAACCTGGTGCAATCCGCCGGTTCCGCTTCCGAGCCATTTCCCGTAATCATCTGCAAGTCGTGTGTGCAGCGTATCGCAACTATAAACCGTATCATTAAGGTTATGCTCAACTTGAAACCAGATATCTTTATAGGGATAAATGTCAGAAGTTGTAAGTTCTATCGAAAAATCGTTCCTGACATCCGGATTGAAATTTATTGAGTCCAGAGTAAAAGTTAAAACACTATCATGATACCACATACCTCTGTCTATATGATGATATCTGAAATAGACCTCTCCGTTTGAACAGGATGCTAAGACAATAAGTTGCACACCAACTAATAAAAATAGGATTCTATTCCTTACTGTCGCCGGAAGATTTATTATTTTTCTGATTCTTGTTATTCGCATTATCTGAACTTCTTCTTCTCGGCTTTCTTTTTTTTCTGTTTTTATTCCTTCCTGTATTATCAAATCGCGTTATACTCTGATCTTCAAGTATGTCATTATTATACACAGGCTCTTTAGCTGCTTCATTCTCTTCAATTTCCGGAGCAAGTTTATCGGGTTTCTTCCCCTTATTATTCATTCCGATAATCTCAAAAGCACGGTCCTTGTGAATAGTTACCTGATTTGCCACACCGTTTTTATCAGTAGAATAGGTAATCATGCCGGCCAGAATATCAGTCTTAAAATGATAATAGTCAGCATCTTTTGTACGAAGAACAATCTCACGTGAAGGCAGACTGCGCTGTGCTTCAACGTACATGTCAACTTCGTAATTCATACAACATTTGAGTTTACCGCACTGACCTGCCAACTTCTGTGGGTTGATAGATATATCCTGACAACGGGCAGCATTGGTTGATACAGATACAAAGCTTGACACCCAGCTGCTGCAGCACATTTCGCGTCCGCATGGACCTATTCCTCCAATACGTCCTGCTTCCTGACGGGCACCAATCTGCTTCATCTCAATTTTAACCCTGAACTCACCGGCAAGCACCTTGATTAACTGTCGAAAATCAACCCTCTCGTCAGCTATGTAGTAAAAGATCGCCTTATTGCCATCACCTTGATATTCAACGTCGCCGATCTTCATCTGTAACCCTAGTTCTTCGGCAATCTGACGTGAGCGAATCATGGTAGACTGCTCACGTGCTTTAGCCTGTTCATATTTCTCCAGGTCTGCCGGTCGTGCAATACGATAAATACGTTTTAATCCACCATTTGCATCATCCCGGTAGTTATTCTTTTTCATCTGCTTCTCAACCAGTTTCCCGGTGAGAGTAACTGTACCAATATCATGTCCCGGTGTTGCCTCCACGGCTACCAGGTCACCCAGTTCCAGTTTTAGATCATTGCTATTTATGTAATACCCTTTTCTTGTATTTTTGAACTGAACCTCCACCATCTTTGTGAGTTCCTGAAATTCAGGAAAATCGTGCAGCCAGTCATATATGTGAAGCTTATTTGTATGTCGGGTGCATCCCTTACAGCTTTTTGTATTTCTTACGGTCACCTCCTTTGCAGGTACAATGTCCGCCAGTTTATCTGCTAATATTTCTCTATCCATATATATAAATCGCAGTTTCGGATCGAAAAGCGAGACTTTTAGATTATTAATTATAATAAAATATAATGCAAGTTACAAATTATTTTCTTAAAAGCATTGTAGCTTTCAGGCAAAGATCGAGGAAAATAATTTTTGCATTTCCATTCTGTTCTATTTGACGATAAGCCTGTGAGAACTCCTCATTAAAATCCTCAATATTTTTCTCATTTATAAAAGGAGAGAAGCGCTCACCGAAATCCTGCTCATAATCACTAACATAAACCATTTCAGGCTCTCCTAGATTATTCACAAAATACTCCCTGAACATTCTCATTGCATAGAGAAGAAAGCTTTTTTGCATCTCTCTTCCTATTCCCGCAATCTCATTTGCTGACTCCTTGATAGCTTTAATGTTGCCCGATACTGAACTTCGCATCATATTTACAAAGAGGTCGAATAAAAAACGGGTATCATCTGACGAACTGATCATTTCAACAGCTTTGGTATAGCTGCCGTTTGCAATATGTGCAACAGACTGAGCCTCGCTGATTTCGATATCGAAGTTTTGCTGTATTACCGACACCATCTCTTCATTGCCTATCGCGTGAATATGAAGAGGCTGGCAGCGAGACCAGATAGTTTGCAGAACATTCTCCCTATCTTCCGAAATAAGCAAAAAGACTGTATCACCGGGTGGCTCTTCAATCATTTTCAGAAGCTTATTTGCACAGGAAACATGCATTTTCTCCGGCAGCCAAATTATCATAATCTTATATGGTGCCTCGTAAACCTTGAGGTTCAGCTTTCGGATTATCTCATCGCTCTCTTTAGAGTAAATAACACCCTGAGCATTCTCAGCATTTATGTAGCCAAGCCACTGATTAAGGTTGAAGTATGCACTCTTAGATAAAAACTCTCGCCACTGAGGCAGATAATCGTCACTTACTTTTGATTTTACTACGGGAAATACAAAGTGAAGATCAGGATGTGCCAGTTTATCGAACTTATGACATGAAGGACATTTACCACAGGAATCAAAATCGTCACGGTTACTGCAATTTAGATACCTGGCATAGGCAATAGCAAGAGGGAGTTTTCCAACACCTTCCGGACCGTAAAGCATCGTAGCATGAGGAACCTTCCCCTGTCTTACGTTCCCGGCAAGATACTGTTTTACATCACTATGTCCTATCACATCACGAAAATACATCAGTAAATCTCTTTTGCTACCTTGTAAACACTTTCTGTAGCCATCAACGAATAAAAGTGTATGCTTGGCACCTTAGCTGCAATCAACTCTTTGCACTGATGGATACACCACTCTACACCTACCTCTTTGGCATCGTCATCACTTTTACACTTACGCAGTTCTTTCTCAAGATCTTCGGGAATATCAGTACGGAAAATACGGGGAAGAACGGTGAGCTGACTCATAAGATTAATAGGTTTGATTCCCGGTATAATTGGAACAGTGATTCCTGCAGCCCGGCATTTATCTACAAATTCAAAGTATTTCCTGTTGTCGAAAAACATCTGAGTTGCAAGATAATCGGCTCCGTTATCAACCTTCATCTTTGTGTAAAATATCTCAGATTCCATATTTGGAGACTCTTCATGCTTCTCCGGATAGCAGGCCATTCCGTAAGAAAAAGGCACTTCAGGTGGAGTAAATTTTGAACCATCGAAAGAAATACCCTTGTTATAGTTATTAACCTGATCCTGAAGTCCGGTAGCGTTCGGGTGACTATCCATCGCTCTTTGATCAGCATCAAGTTTTTTAGTATCACCCCTTAACAAAAGCAAATTGGTAACTCCAAGAAAAGAGAGATCAATAAGTGCATATTCAGTTTCCTCTTTAGTGAACCCCTGCGATATTATATGAGGAATAGCTTTTACACCATATTTGTTTTGAATAGCAGCAGCAATTGCAACTGAACCGGGACGCTTGCGAACGTTTACTTTTCGGTATACACCCTTATCATCCTCCTTATAAATATTTTCGCTGTGATGAGTTGTTATATTAATATATTTCGGATCAAACTCCTTCAGGCGATCAATTGTCCTGTACACCTGTTGAATACTGTTTCCCTTTAAGGGAGGCAGCAGTTCAAAAGAAAAGGCTGTTTTACCTCCTTTTTCAATAAATTCAGTAATCTTCATTTTACAACACTTAATTTCATTACTTCTTCCCGTTACAAATCAATATAAGTTTAATTTTTTGTCTATAAGTCTTTTTTCATACAGACTATCATCAAATTACTTAAATATAGCCCTAATAATATCCATTCCATTTGCATATAAAACTAATGCAAACAACAATACCATTCCTGCTATCTGTGCATATTCCATTACTTTCTCATTCGGCTTACGTTTAGTAACAACTTCGTAAATGAGAAAAATTACATGTCCTCCGTCAAGAGCAGGTATAGGTAGAATATTCATAAATGCGAGGATAACAGACAGGAATGCAGTCATCATCCAGAAAGCCTGCCAGTTCCATTGAGCTGGGAAAAGATTACCAATTGCTCCAAATCCACCAAGCGAAGATGCTCCCTCTTTAGTGAAAACATACTTAAACTGTGCAATATAGTCTTTCAATGTTTGAATACCCATTTTAATACCTGCCGGGAATGATTCAAAAAAGCCATAGGTGAGTGTGCGAGTATTGTAAACCAAAGCTGCAGGCATCACATAAAATCC
>JAQUIZ010000117.1:0-2069 GCA_028683355.1 Fermentimonas sp. | reverse complement strand
CTGATCCTTGTCCATCGACTCATCAATCATACCCGAGATCTTAACGTATCCGCCGAGTGGCAGCCATCCAACCCCGTATTCGGTGTGACTGTTTTTTGGTTTGTATCTGAAAAGTGCGAAACCTGCATCAAAGAACAGATAGAACTTCTCTACCCTGATATTGAACATCCTCGCGAAAATATAATGCCCAAATTCGTGCACGATTACTAAAATCGATAAGCTCATTATGAGCTGCAACGCCTTAATTAAAAATGATTCCATTCATCAATTTTTTCACACAAAACTGTGTGCTTTGAATAATTCTGTAGTTATCTCTCTTGTTTCGCTGTCTGTCTGCATATAGTCGTCAAGTGACGGACTCCTCACAAACGAAGCTTTTTGTAATGTTTTCTCAATTAGCAGGCTCATCTCCATGAATCCGATTTTTTCCTGAAGAAATAGAGATACTGCAATCTCATTTGCAGCATTCAGAATGCATGGCATATTACCACCTGCTTTTATAGCTTCATAAGCAAAAGTGAGGTTAGGAAACCTGTTAGTGTCCGGCCTTTCGAAAGTAAGCTTTGAAAGCTTAAAAAAGTCAACCTCCTCCACTTCTGTTTTTAATCTTTCAGGATACGAAAAAGCATATTGAATCGGCACTCTCATATCCGGTTGCCCCAGTTGAGCAATTATCGACTTGTCTTCAAACTGCACCATTGAGTGGATTATCGATTGAGGATGTACCAGCACCTCTATTTGCGCAGGATCTACGCCAAATAACCATTTGGCTTCAATCATTTCAAAGCCTTTGTTCATAAGAGTTGACGAGTCAATTGTAACCTTCTCACCCATATTCCATTTTGGATGTGCTAATGCCTGAGCCTTGGTAACATTCTGCAGATCCTCTTTCGAGAAGTTACGAAAAGGCCCTCCTGAAGCTGTAAGCAGCAACTTTTCCATACTGTTGTTTCCTTCACCGTTCAGGCATTGGAATATTGCAGAATGTTCAGAATCAACCGGCAATATAGCAGCCCTGTTTTCAATTGCAAGAGAAGTGATCAGCTCACCTGCTACTACCAGCGTTTCCTTGTTGGCTAAAGCAATCGCCTTACCTGCTTTAACAGCATTTATAGTCGGCTTTAATCCTGAGAAACCAACCATTGCAGTAAGGATCATGTCAATATTTTCATCCTGAACAACTTCTTCGATTGATTTGCTGCCGCACCAAACCTTTATAGGCAGATCACTCAAAGCCGATTTTAGTTGATCATACTTGTCCTCATTTGCAATAACAACAATCTCAGGCATAAAAGTACGAGCCTGCTGTATGAGTAATTCAACGCTATTGTTTGCCACAAGTGCGTAGGCTTCAAATCTATCAGAATGATTTGAAATCACATCCAGAGCCTGTCGCCCTATCGAACCCGTGGAGCCCAGAATAGCTATATGTCTTTTCTTTATTTGCATGTTGGATTATTTCACCTGAAATCTTGCAAAGATAATAAAAAAATGAGAGGCTTTCTACAGGATTACAGATGATTTGGAGTATTAGTTTAATTCATTAATTCCCTGCAATGCCTCTTCGATACTGTAAGTTACGACCGATAAATCACCTTTTTTAATCGTCCAGCTCCGTTTATCCTCATCAACGTATAGCTTAACAGGAGCATTATCGGTAATCCTATACCCTTTTCTCGAAAGCGCTTTAGTTGTCCATCTGGCAATTAATCCGTCCGGTTTATCAACAAACGTAGTTATACTTTTATCCAATTGATTTTGCACTAAGAAACTGCCATACTCTTTATCAAATTCATAATTATTATGATGAAAGACTTTGTCGAAACTCCCATTAAGTACCATATCTTCTGGTATGCCAACAGATACACCTCCCCTGTTTTCCATAATCCACATCTTGTCAGCCACCTGCATAGCAGTCTCCAGCTCATGAGTTGATATTAAGATAGTCTTCCCTGTATCACGAGCCAGCTTCTGCAGCAAAAGTAAAATATTTATACGGTTAGGGAGATCAAGATGTGATGTTGGTTCATCAAGAATTATCAGAGGAGTATCCTGTGCCAATGCTCTCG
>JAQUIZ010000116.1 GCA_028683355.1 Fermentimonas sp. | reverse complement strand
CTACATTCCAGTCATCTTCCAGTGCCTTCATCATTTCATACTGAAAACCTGCAACCGAATCACCTGATATAAAATAACCTATAGAGTTGTAATCTGTAACCACATTAAATTCTCCTGAATCAATTATCTCGCTATAGTCACGAGTTATAAGCTCCTTTTCAGGACTTTTAATATTCACGATTATAATCATTGCTATAATAATGAATAACAGTGATAATAGATAGATAATTAGATATTTTCTAATATGTATGTAAACAGAATTATTCAATTACATTGATAATTAGTTGTGCAGGTTTACTGATAGTCCCATTTTAAAAATAAAAGGGTTTACTGGATATCCGGGTAGAGAGAAATATTCCTGAGGTTTAATTACTCTGGATGCTACATTATACAACATCACAAAAAAACGAGTCTGTTTCAGGTGCATATTCATATAGACAGTTGAAATCGGGTAATTTCCAATCTCTTTTTCCTTTTGATTATAAAATTGCAATAGAGCAGGTTCATAACCCTGTACAAAATATTTGGTATGGTAATGTGCATCAATACCAAACTGCAGCGTCAGCTCATTTACAATCTTGGTTTTCAGGTACATATTAGAGTAAAAACTTAATTCCGGCAGAGGTACTACATCCTGATTGCTTGATGTCTGATAAATTACCTGGTTATCCCAGTTAAATATTCCCAGACTGATATTCTGATCTACCCGAGCTGTAAGTACCTGAATATTTTCACTTTCTTGTACAATATTTTTATTCTGATCAAAATATATCCAATTCTGAAGATTTTCAACACCGGCACTCAACTTTGTATTAGTAAACGGAATAAACAGATTACCGCCTAAATAAACTCTGCGTATATCTCCAAAATCATGGTTCCATTTGAAGTACTTTGAATAGTAATTATTCTGTAAATATTTAGGTCTTAAATTTTTAATATAAGCCTCTGCCGAGAGACTCACACGTTTTCCTGCTAAGTTAAAGCCGGTCTCAGCATCTCCCATGGCTCTGAATTCACCAAGGTTTACACCAAGTACGCCAAGATCCGCTCTGAAATTAAAAAGTAAATTATCTCCCTGTTGTTTGTTAAGAACACCACCAATTGTTACAGCACTTTCCCTGTGTTGCATTCTGTTTGTTCCGACAGTATCTCTCATCGAATAATTCCGCAGATCATATTCTAAAAAGGCTGTTAGACCAAACTTTACCCACTCTTTGAATCCTTCACGTAAACTTAATGAAGCCGTATTCTTAAAAGAAGTGTAGTGAATACTGTCATCTACAGCTTCATTATAATATCTGTTAGCATAAAAACGATCAATATTCTGCATCTGAACACCATCAACATTTACATAGGCTGTATCATGTGATAAAAAACGACGGAATTGCTGAGTATATTGTGATGAGAAGCCTAAACTAGCTACCGGAATAAAATCACCTGTAGCGCTACTCAAACTATCTTTCGGAGTATCTTTATAACCAAGGTTGTATCTTCCTGTAATAAAAAAACGGTTGTTTCCTACTGTATTCCATGTATCTGTAAATCTTATCGGTATATCTCTCGGTGTAAAACTTTGTTGTATTGATTCAGGATCTGTGATGAATGTTTCATCTGTTATTCCCCCATTTTCATAATTACTGATCTTACCGAGATTCATAAAAGCGTGCCCTTCGAATCTGTCAGAAAGATAGTTCCCAAAAAGTGAGAAATTATTATGTTTTACTGATTGAGAATTATAAAAACCTCTTGCATTTAATAAGTCTACATCAAGTCCGATATTCAAACTTTTTCCAAAGTTGGACGTTAGTCTACCACCAAATCGTTCTTCTCTTGTCTGTTTGTTTCCACTCCTCTGATAATCAAGCCTTGCATAAGGAACACGAGTGTTAACAAATAGAAGGTCTTCCGGCTTCTTTAGATATGAAAGATAGGGATTATTGAATACAAACTGTTCAGTCTCTGGTCTGTCGGTGAATATTTTTGAAATTGAGGGTGCCCCTAATGGTCCTAAAAAGCCCATAGCAACAGACTCACCTTCTGGAAGAGTAGTATGCTGGTAATTATGAAGAAGAGTATCTGAAGTTGCAGGCAAACGATCGCCTGTTCTGGCATCTATTGTCCATATTGTCATTTGAGCCAGTTTTTGCAACGAATCAGCTTCAGCCCCATGATCTTGAATAAGATGATCTAATTGTGAACTTTGACCAACTTGTTGTTGGATTTCCTGTGGGGCTACCAATGAATCAGTTGCTACCTGGTTACCAATTGAATCAGGTATGATAATACGGGCCTGAGGGTATAGAACTGCTATACAAAAAGACCATATAAAAACAGATATAAACAGCTTTTGCTTCATCGGATGCAAACTTACATAAAAAAACGTGAAGCTTAGTTAGTCGGATTCTTTTTTCTATTGTTTTTGATAAATTTTAGTATGTTAATGAAGAACATGTATGACATTACATTAAAATATGCAGAACAAAGTAATTCATGAAAAAAAACCACATTTTATGCTCTTAATAAAATAATTACATTAACTTTGTGGCAATAAAACATCAAAATGAAAGTAAAAGGGTTTCATCATCATCATTTTCTAACTTGCAATCAGGCGAGATGAGATAGATATGTACAAACCCAGTTGAAAATATTTATACACCCGTCTGAATCAATTCAGGCGGGTTTTTTGTTAATTATATAATAAGCAGAAAAAATAATTAGAAGTGGAAAAGATAAAAATTGCTATCCAGAAAAGTGGCAGACTCAGTGAAAATTCAATTGAATTGCTGAAAGAGTGCGGAATAAAAGTTACTAATGGAGATCGGAAATTGAAGACGGTAGCTTCAAATTTCCCTATGGAAGTACTTTTTCTTAGAGATGATGATATCCCTCAGTATGTTGAGCAAGGTGTTGCTGATATTGGAATCCTCGGCGAGAATGAGGTTTGGGAACAGGATAAAGATGTACAGATTGTAGAACAACTTGGTTTTGGCAGTTGTCGTTTATCACTGGCAATACCCAAAGACGATGTTTATATCGGAATTGACTATTTTGACGGTAAGCGTGTAGCAACCAGTTATCCTAAAATTCTTAGTAAATTTTTCAGCGTCAAGGGAATAAAAGTAGACATAGAAGCTTTGGGCGGAAGTGTTGAAATTGCTACCAGTATAGGTCTGGCTGATGGTATTTTTGATATTGTAAGTACAGGCAGCACTTTAATCATGAATGGATTAAAAGAGGTGGAAACTGTAGTTAAAAGCCAGGCTGTACTTATTAGCAACAAAAACCTGACTCCTGCAAAAAAGCAACTCCTTGAAGAGATGCTGTTTCGTATCAAGGCTTATAAAAATGGGAAAGGTAAAAAATACGTTCTGCTGAATGCTCCAAATGAGGTTATACCTGATATTGTGAAATTATTACCCGGCATGCGTTCTCCAAGTATTTTACCTTTGGCAGATGAAGGGTGGAGCAGTGTTCACTCAGTTATTAATGATGATGATTTCTGGGAGGTAATTGATGAACTTAAGCGTCATGGTGCGGAAGGTATACTTGTAGTTCCAATTGAAAAAATGATATTGTAGATCAAATTTCAGATTAATAAAAAAAATGAAAACCATATCTAACCCTTCTCCATCAAAATGGGGAAAACTAACTGAGAGACCGATGATTAAGCAGCAAAAGCTAATGAGTACGGTCGAAAAAATATTCTATGATATACACAGGAAAGGTGATAAAGCTGTACTCTCTTACAGCAGAAAATTCGACTTTCCAAATCAGGATTCATTTATCGTCAGCAGTGAAACAATTGACAATGCAGCTGATTTAGTATCGGAACGGCTGAAACAGTCTATTGAATTGGCAAGAAAAAATATAGAGACATTCCACAGGTCACAAATAGAGGAAATTAATAAAGTAGAGACATCTCCCGGAGTTGTTTGCTGGCGTGAATCCCGACCTATTGAACGCATCGGAATATATGTCCCGGGTGGCTCTGCCCCACTCTTTTCTACTGTTTTAATGCTTGCAGTACCTGCTATGATTGCAGGGTGCCATGAGATAGTTCTATGTACACCACCCAATATGGAGGGAAATATCGACCCCGCTATTCTTTATACGGCAAAACTTGCAGGTGTTACAAAAATATTTGCATTAGGAGGAATTCAGGCAGTTGGAGCAATGACATTCGGAACAGAAACAGTTCCAAAAGTAGATAAGATATTCGGCCCGGGCAATCAGTATGTAATGGCTGCAAAACGTTCTGCTCAATACTATGGTGTTGCAATTGATATGCCGGCTGGTCCAAGTGAAGTACTGGTAATTGCTGATCAGACATGCAACCCCTCATTTGTTGCTGCAGATCTGCTGTCGCAGGCTGAGCACGGACCCGACAGCCAGGTAATCCTACTTTCATGCAATAAAAAAATCATTAAAGATATAAACAGAGAGATAGATAACCAGCTTGCAGTATTGCCACGTCAGGATATTGCTGCACAGGCTCTCAAGAATAGTAAAGCAATTCTGTTCAAAGACATCGACGAATGCATAGCCTTCAGCAATATGTATGCTCCTGAACATCTTATTCTGGCAGTTGAAAATCCGGCTCTCGTCAGTCGTGAAGTAATAAATGCAGGTTCAGTTTTTCTGGGAAACTGGAGTTGTGAAAGTGCTGGTGATTACGCAAGCGGAACAAATCACACATTACCAACAAGCGGTTTTGCAAAATCTTTCAGCGGGGTATCTCTTGACAGTTTTATTAAAAAAATAACATTTCAACAGCTCAGCGAAGAGGGTATCATTAGTATAGGTAATGCTGTTGAAACTATGGCAGAAGCTGAAATGCTCTACGCACATAAGAATGCTATGACCCTTCGCCAGGGTGCAGTTACCGGAAAACGTTTACAAAATATAGAAGATAAGAATGAGGAAGTTTGATTTACAATCATTGGTACGTCCCAATATTTGGGCATTAAAACCTTACTCAAGTGCACGTGATGAGTTTTGGGGTGATGAGGGCATATTTCTTGATGCCAACGAAAACCCTTTCGGGAAAAAGAATCGTTATCCTGATCCTCATCAGAGAATACTAAAAAAGGCTCTATCTGAAATTAAAGGTATTCCGGTTGAAAATATTTGCATAGGAAATGGCAGTGATGAGATAATTGATTTGGTCTACCGAATATTCTGCGAACCTCAAAAAGACAGTGTAATCATTTGTCCTCCAACCTACGGTATGTATGAAGTATCTGCTAATATCAACAACGTTAATATTATCAGAGTACCATTAAACAGCGAATTTGAATTAAATATTGATGAGATTCTCTCTCATAATGCGAAATGCATTTTTATATGCTCACCCAATAATCCCACGGGAAACAGTCTGAAGAATGTAGAAAAACTGTTGAATGAATTTAACGGAATCGTTGTTGTTGATGAGGCATATATAGATTTCAGGGACAAACAGGGATTTATAGGCAGACTATCTGAATTCCCCAATCTAATCATTATGCAAACGTTCAGCAAAGCGTGGGCTTTGGCAAGTGCACGTGTCGGAATTGCCTATGCCGGTGCAGATATTATTAAGTTGATGGATAAAACAAAGCCTCCATATAACGTTAGCAAATTCAATCAGGAAGAGGCATTAAATGCTTTATCAAAACCAGTAAAATTTCAGCAGCGACTTGATATTATATTAGAACAACGTAATCTGCTTCTTAATGAGTTTAAATTACTTCCAATTATTAAAAAGGTATATCCAACAGATGCCAATTTTATACTTGTTAAGGTCAAAGATGCCGGTAAATTATACAACTACCTGGTGTCAAAAAAGCTGATTGTCAGAAACAGGAGTTCTGTTGTATCAGACTGTATTCGAATCACTGTTGGCACACCAAAAGAAAATGAGGCTCTTATTGAAGCACTCAAGAAATATAAAGAAGATTGAAAAATCATTTATAATTAAATATGAAGAAAGTACTTTTTATTGATCGTGACGGCACACTAATTATTGAACCTGAGGATGAGCAGATTGACAGCTTGGAGAAATTAGAGTTTTATCCTAGTGTATTTCAATATTTGTCACGTATAGCAGGTGAACTGGATTACGAACTTGTAATGGTAAGTAATCAGGATGGTTTGGGAACTTCATCTTTTCCGGAAGATACATTTTGGCCTGCACAAGATAAGATTTTAAAAGCATTCGAGAATGAGGGTGTAGTATTTAGTGATATTCTCATTGACAGATCCTTCCCAAAAGATAATCTACCAACAAGAAAACCCGGCACAGCTATGCTTACGCACTATCTTAAAGGTGATTATGACTTAGAAAACTCTTTTGTTATCGGCGACAGACAAACAGATGTTCAACTGGCTGAAAACATGGGCTGTAAATCTATATTGCTGAGTAATACTTCAGATTCAAACGCAACTCTTGCAACTACTGAATGGGAGGAGATCTACCGTTTTCTAAAATCTCAGCCAAGAGAAGGAAGTGTTTTCCGGAAGACATCAGAAACAGATATTTCGGTAAAGCTGAACATTGACGGAAAAGGAAAGAGTGAAATTTCAACAGGACTGGGCTTCTTTAATCATATGCTTGAACAGATTGCCCGACATGCTAATGTGGATCTGAAAATTATTGTAAAAGGTGATCTGCATATCGATGAACACCATACGATAGAGGACGTGGGAATAGCGTTAGGAGACGCTTTCCTTCAGGCACTTGGTAAAAAGAAAGGTATTGAGAGGTATGGTTTTATGCTGCCTATGGACGACTGTCTGGCACAGGTTGCCATAGACTTTGGAGGTCGCCCCTGGCTTATGTGGGAAGTTGACTTCAAACGCGAATTTATTGGTGACATGCCTACTGAGATGTTTATGCACTTCTTTAAGTCGTTCAGCGATAATGCCAAATGCAACCTTAATATAAAGGCAGAAGGCGAAAATGAGCATCATAAAATTGAGGCCATTTTCAAAGCATTTGCGAGAGCCATTAAAATGGCTGTAAGAAAGGGTGCCGGAACAGGTATCCCAAGCACTAAAGGGACATTATAAAAGGTTATATCAACTACTAATCTGCAAAATGCAATGGTTGCAATTATTGAATATAATGCAGGTAATATTACTTCAGTAAAGAATGCAGTTGAACGACTCGGTTATTCTTGTATAATTACAGGCAATATTGAGGAGATTAAAAAAGCAGACAAAGTAATTTTCCCGGGCGTAGGCGAAGCAAGATCAGCAATGAAATATCTGAATAACAATGGATTAACTGATGCTATTAAATCTTTGCTTCAACCAACACTGGGGATATGCTTAGGTCTTCAGCTAATGTGCCTTCGTTCAGAAGAGGGAGATACAGAATGTCTTAAAATATTCAAAACAGAAGTAAAAAAATTCCCTGCAGATGATATTGTACCCCATTTGGGCTGGAACAGTATTTACAATGTTTCCGGTCATCTGTTTAATGGTGTCAACAAAGATGAAGCAGTTTATTTTCTTCACAGTTATTATGCAGGAATATGCGAACAAACCATTGCATCGTGCAACTATATTCTACCCTTCAGTGCCGCAATGAGAAAAGACAATTTTTATGCTACCCAGTTTCATCCTGAAAAATCGGGTGATACCGGGGAATTAATTTTAAAGAACTTCCTGGAATTATAGTGTTATTATGAGAATTATTCCCGCTATTGATATTATTGACGGAAAGTGTGTCAGATTAACCAAAGGTGATTACAGTACTCAAAAAACTTACAATGAGAATCCCCTTGAGGTTGCAAAAGAGTTTGAAGCAAACGGCATTCAATACCTTCACCTTGTAGATCTTGATGGTGCCAAATCAAACCATATTGTGAATCATGGGATTTTAAATGAAATTGCTTCTAAGACTTCTCTCCATATAGACTTTGGAGGAGGAATAAAATCGGATAGAGATGTGAAAATAGCCTTCGAAAATGGTGCCAAACAGATTACAGGGGGAAGTATAGCTATTCTTAACCCAGAACTTTTCAATGAATGGCTTTTAAAATATGGACCAGATAAAATTATTCTGGGAGCTGACAGTTATAATCGTAAAATAGCTACTCACGGATGGCAAAAGGAGTCTCAAGTGGATGTAATAGACTTTATATCCGACTATGAGAAGAAAGGTGTCAAACTGGTTATTTGCACCGATATTTCTAAAGATGGTATGCTTCAGGGACCTTCAGCTGAGCTCTACAAAGAGATCCTTTCCAAGAGCCATATTTCGTTAATTGCAAGCGGGGGGGTAACTACTATCGCCGACCTCCATTTACTTCATCAAATCGGATGTGAAGGGGCCATAATAGGAAAAGCTATCTATGAAGGTAATATCAGCCTTAACGAACTAAGGGAATTTAATTTAATTCAGAATAATTAAAAATGCGATAAAGCTGAAATAATTACAATAAAAAATTAAAAGCTTAAAACTAAACAAAATGCTAAAAAAGAGAATCATACC
>JAQUIZ010000115.1 GCA_028683355.1 Fermentimonas sp. | reverse complement strand
ATTACGATGGAAATTTCATCTTGACTGATATTCCTTCCAGCTCAACACTCCAGGTAAGTTATGTTGGCATGATACCACAAACAATTTCGGTTGACGGGCGATCTGTCATTAACATTGTAATGGCATTTGATACACAATCACTGGATGAGATTGTTGTTGTCGGCTATGGCGTAGTCAGAAAGTCTGATTTAACAGGAGCGGTAGGGAGCATAAGCTCTGATGAGATTACTGCAAAAGGATCCACATCTGTAATGGAGGCCTTGCAAGGTGCCGTACCCGGAGTAAATATTACACAATCTTCAAGTAGAGCAGGAGATGGAATGAGTATTCAAATCAGGGGTAAAAGTTCGTTGCAGGGTGGTTCTCCTCTATACGTAATTGATGGTGTTGTTTTTGATAATATGGATTTTCTTAATCCAATGGATATTGAGACAATTGACGTGCTGAAAGACGCTTCTTCAACTGCTATTTATGGCTCAAGAGCAACTAATGGTGTCCTGATGATTACAACAAAGAAAGGTGAAACACAGGATGGAAAAGCATCTGTTAGTTATGATGGATATTATGGCTATAAAAAAATCTCCAATATGCCTGATTTCATGGATGGTGATCAGTTTATGCAATATCGCTTTTCACGTTATCTCACTTCACAAATGAATCCTGCAACAGGTGCAACAACATGGAGTATGAGCGATGCCAACTTAGCTAACGTTTGGGGTGCAAATAGTGCAGTAATAAAGAGATTATATCTCGAAAAAGATTATACAGACTGGCCGGATCTTGTAACCCGTGATGGACAACAGCAAAATCATTTCGTAAATGTTTCGGGGAATGCCAGAAATATTTCTTATAGGTTTGGTATGGGCTACCAGGATGAAAAAGGAGTGCTTTATGATAGTTATGACCGATGGAATATAAAGGGAGCTGTAGAGCATAAAATAAGTGAGAAAATTCTTGCCGGATTTTCAACAAACATGGCAACCTCAATGCACAATAATGGTTCGAGGAACTCTGTTAAAAACGGATTTGCAATGACTCCTTTGATGAAAGCGTTTTATTGGGAAGGAGAAAACGCAGGACAGCCAATTCTTCAACCCGGAAAGGATCCGGTTTTGTATCCTAATGGTGGTGGACCGACTTCTACATTTAATCCTATAGTAGACAGGCTGAATTCAAAAATTGATACAAAGAATAATGATGTTATGGCTAATCTTTACTTCCAATATAGCCCAGTAAAAGAAGTGATTTTAAAAACTTCATTTGCGCCTGCTTATAAAAAGATGACTAAAGGTGTGTTTTATGGAGCTGAATCAGAATCCAGAAGAAACCAGGCAACCAATTATGCAGAGAATAATCAAGATGAATTCTTTTCATATACATGGGATACACAAGCTAATTATATAAAAGATTGGGGCGATCACAGTATCAATCTACTTGGTTTATTTAGTGTATATGACATGAAAATGGAAGGGAATGACATGATTGTAACAAACATGCCTTTTGATGTGGATTGGTATAATTTAAGTTCTGGATTGGTACAGTCTCAGGGCAGCTATTACACTCATTATTCAATGCTCTCTTATGTGACTCGCCTGAATTATGATTACAAGGGAAAGTATTTAGCTACTTTATCAAGTCGTTGGGATGGCAGTTCCAAGTTTCAAAAAGGATCGAGATGGGGTGTATTTCCCTCTGCTGCATTCGCTTGGAGAGTTTCTGAAGAAGACTTTATGTCGCCTGCTTCTGATTGGCTAAGTAATTTAAAATTGAGACTTAGTTATGGTTTAACTGGTAATAATGCATCAGTTGGCGCTTATGAAACTCAATCAATGGCCGGAATAAAATACAATTACAATTTTGGAAGCAGACCCGTAATTGGTTATGGTTCTGCATTAAGTAACGCTGCTTTAACCTGGGAAAAAACAAATGAGTTTAATGTTGGGGTTGACTTTGGTGTTTTTAATAACCGTATAAGTGGTAATATCGACTGGTATAACCGAATTTCCAGAGATTTATTGATGGAACTCGAAACTCCTTTGGAGGTAGGTTCATCTACAGGTTCTATCTGGGATAATGTGGGTAAAGTGAAAAATACCGGAGTTGAATTACAGCTCAACACAGTGAATGTTAAAACGCGTGATTTGAATTGGACTACCTCTTTTACATTTGCATATAACAGGAACGAAATTCTGGAGTTAAATGGTGGTAAAGAGGATTTGGTAGGAAACTGGTGGTTTATTGGACAGCCGATTGATGTAGTGTACGGATATGAGCTGGGAGGAGTTACAACAAGAGAAGAGGCTGCAGCCTATGCTTCTGATCCTTTAAAGAAAACAAAATTCTACGAAGGTGAAATGAAAATTATTGACAGAGACGGAAATGGTACTATAAATGCTGATGATAAAACAGTTATCGGGCATAACTCTCCAACATGGACAGGTGGCGTCTTCTCCAATCTAACCTACAAAGGATGGGATTTGGGCGGTTCTATGTACATTAGCCAAGGAAGTAGAGTGGCCAGTCCGTTTATGGTTTCTTACGCCAGTTATAGTAGCCGTGGTACGCAACATATTAATATTGATTACTATATACCAGAAGGAGCTCCCATTTTAGGTCAGGATGGCAATATTGAGTATCAAAGCGAAACTCACTATGGGAAATATCCTTTTCCAACCGGAGGAAGTAATAATTCAGGGCAGGGTTCTTTCTATACAAATGACACCAATAATTCAATGTTTTTTGTGAACAACTCTTTTGTTAAAATAAAGAATATTGCATTAGGCTACACTATGCCAAAGAGTTGGATAAAACCTGCAGGTTTATCGTATCTGAGAATTTATCTGAATGTGCTGAATCCTTTTGTGTTTACAAGTTATGAGGGATTTGATCCTGAATGGGCAGATGCCAGCAATGATGACGGAACAGGAGGACCGGCTTCAAGAACATTCCAGATAGGCGTTAATATGAATTTTTAACTTTAAAAAGATAATGATAATGAAAAAGATATATATAATCTATATTTTACTTATAGGACTTTTTGCACAATGTTCTGATTTTCTTGATCAGGATAACAGGTCTAACGTACCCTCGGATGATTTTTATAAAACCGCTGCCGGATTCGAAAGCTTAACAAATAGTGCATACTCTTCGTTGCGCAGTATTTATAATATGCAACCTCTTATTTTTAGTGCAGGAACAGACCTTTACGGAGATGGAAAATCACAGGGAGTAGTAATGAATTATTACAAATCGCTGCTTCCTTCAGAAAGTAATGTTTTAAATTTCTATACTAGGTGTTATCAAGGAATTCAGCTGGCTAACAGCGTAGTTTACTATGGTGATGTTACTGAAGAGACAGGCGTTCGTTCTCAATACGTAGATGAAGCTCGTTTCATCAGGGCTTTTTATTATTTTCAGTTAGTTCAGCAATTTGGAGCAATTCCTTTGACTAAAGAAATGTACACAGGAGCTGTAATGAATTTTGAGCGTACCAGCATCAAAGAGGTATATGAATTTATTATTTCAGAATTTACCGCATTAGCTGGGAATGAATCTAACTTAAAAGAACGCGATGATTCAGGCGTTGGAAGAGCAAATAAACGTGCTGCTGCTTTCTTTGCCTCTAAAGCATATCTAACCCGAGCTTATCTTAACGGTCAAGGTTACGAGGCATTTGAAGAAAATATTGCATTGGGAACTGACTTCCAAAGTGCAATCACATATGCTCTTCAGGCTATAGACGGGGAAAGTCCCTCACTTTCCATTGATGATGCATTCAGTATTGATAATGAGGAAAATGAAGAGATTTTTTGGTCTGTGCAATTTAGTGCAGTATCAATGGAAAATCCATCATCTGATGGTAGTTACCAACAGGCGCAGTTTGGTGCATATTTAGGTGGTTCTGAATATCAGCTGAATAAGTCTATCGACGGTAATTTGTCTCCGTCTTTGAATCTTTTGCAGAAATATTCTAAAGGAGACGGACGCTTGGAGCAAACATTTATGCTGGAATTACATGGTACCTATGCTCCTACTTTTCAGGAGAGTAAAAACGGTTATTTTAATTATTATACTGCTCCAACAACTACACCTATTTGGGTGTATTATGCACCGCACTGGGCCACTAATGAGGATATTGCAGCCTGGAAAGCAGATGATCCTCACGGAATAAAAGCAAATGCGATAATTTCAAAAACCTTGGCATCTGGAGGAGAAGCTCCGAATACAGGAGATGGATCTACTGCAACTTGGGAGGCACGCAGACACATGGACTTTGGTGTTCCATGTATTAAAAAGTTTGATGACTATACCAGTACAGCAAACCGGAGCTCAACTTGCAGTACTCATGATGTTGTTGTTGCTCGTCTTGGTGAAGCATACCTAATAGCTGCAGAAGCATATATTGGTGCCGGGAAATTAAATGAGGCTTCTCAAATGATTAATAAATTGCGTAGCAGACCGGGAACAATCAAGGAGGGATTTTTGAGTTCAATGACTGTTTCTTCTTCTGATATGGATATTGATTTCATTTTAGATGAACGTGCCCGTGAAATGGCTGGTGAATATGTTAGATGGACAGACTTGAAAAGAACTCATAAGTTAATAGAGTACGTAACAAAATATAATGAAGATGGAGTGTCTGATTCGGATATGAAAGGGGCCGATGGCAACTATAAATTTCTTCGTCCAATACCACAAGATGCTATTGATAAAAATCAAACCAAAGTTGAACAAAATCCAGGATATTGATATGTTACATTTATTTAGAAAGTGAATATATAGGAGATATTCATATCTGAATATTAATTTAAGCTCAAATACTGCTGTTAAATTTCGCAGTATTTGAGCTTTATTTTTTTGTTAACTTGTATGCTGACTCTTGTTTATGCTCCGGCTGTTTTTTTTAGTTCTTGAGTACAAAACGCTAATAGGTGCGTCCATCATACACATAATTTTTTTTCCAATATTTGAAATTTAATGAAACATAGACATCTACAATTTATTGCAGTACTGTTTTTAACAATGATATCTGCATGCTCTACATCTCCGGAAAAAGAGTATTATATATTTACTTCATTCCATGAACCGGCAAATGAAGGTCTTCGTTATTTATATAGTGAGGATGGATATCATTGGGATAGTATTCCGGGAATATTTTTGAAACCGGCTATCGGAAAACAACAATTAATGCGTGATCCATCAATTGTGAAAGGTCCTGGCGACATCTATCATCTGGTATGGACAACCAGCTGGAAAGGAGACCTTGGTTTCGGACATGCACAGTCGAAAGACTTGATAAACTGGTCGGAGCAGCAAATGATTCATGCTATGAGCGATACTACAACTGTAAATGTTTGGGCACCTGAGATTTTCTATGATGACGTAGACGAGCAATATATTATTGTATGGGCTTCTTGTGTTCCCGGAAAGTTTGACAGAGGTATTGAAGATGAAGATAATAATCACAGATTATACTATCTTACTACAAGAGATTTTGAGACTTTCTCGGAAACGAAACTTTTTCTTGATCCCGGTTTTAGTGTGATTGATGCTGTAATAGTAAAAAGAAATCCTGAAGATTATGTTCTGGTTTTGAAGGATAATACAAGACCTAACAGAAATCTGAAGATTGCATTTTCACAGTCTCCCGTTGGCTCTTTCTCTGAAGCATCGGAGGCATTTACAGGTGAATTTAGTGAAGGTCCCACTGTGACTAAAGTAGGAGAGGAATATTTTATTTATTATGATATGTATCGTGAAAAGATATATGGAGCAATGAAAACATCCGACTTCATCAATTTTGAAGATATTACAAATGAAGTAAGTATTCCAAACGGACACAAGCATGGAACAATTACCAGGGTTTCAGCATCTATTATTGAAGGACTGAAGAATCAGTCAGCTAAATGATTATATAAATCTGATTACTTTCAATAATACTTGATTCTATCTTATTAAAAATGATTTCTTATGAATAAAATCATACCTGTTTTTTATTTTTTGATTTCTCTGATGTTTGGCGCGACATCAGCTTATGCACAGGAAAGGCCATTTTACAGTGGAAGCGAATTATCTAACCCGACATACCACGATGGGCAGTTGTCACCGGTTGTAGGTGTACATAATATTCAGGTTATGCGTGCCAACAGAGAGTATCCTGACGTTTCAAACGTAAATGGATGGACTTATAATCATCAACCTATGCTTGCCTATTGGAACGGAACTTTTTTCCTGGAATATCTTTCAGATGAGGTTGGTGAACATATTCCTCCTTCACAGACATTTTTACAAACATCAAATGATGGTTATAATTGGAGTAATCCTCAGGTTTTATTTCCCAGATACCGGGTACCGGATGGTTTTACAAAGCCCGGTAACAATAATGTAGCCAAAAATTTAGAGGCAATAATGCATCAGAGAGTCGGTTTCTATGTCTCAAAATCTAATCGTTTGATAGCTATGGGGTATTATGGAATTGCTTTGGATGAGAAGGATGATCCTAACGATGGAAACGGTGTAGGCAGAGTTGTAAGAGAAATATATAAAGACGGATCATTAGGTCCTGTTTATTTTATCAGGTATAACCACAATTTTAATGAGAAGAATTCCGATTTTCCTTATTTTAAGAGAAGTAAAGATAAAGGTTTTGTTGAGGCATGCTACGAAATTTTGGATAACCCGCTCTATATGATGCAATGGGTGGAGGAAGCAGACAGAGACGATCCGCTTATTCCACTTAAAAAACAGTATAAAGCTTTCTCATATTATCATCTTCCCGATAGCAGTGTTGTGGGATTATGGAAGCATGCACTAACATCTGTAAGTAAGGATGGAGGCAAAACTTGGCTTGAACCTGTGGAGAGAGCTAAAGGATTTATTAATAGCAATGCCAAAATATGGGGACAGCGATTAAGCGACGGAACTTATGCTACTGTTTATAATCCTGCTGAATTTAGATGGCCTTTGGCAATTTCAACCAGTATTGACGGTATTGAGTATACTACGCTGAATCTGGTACATGGCGAAATCACTCCTATGAGATATGGGGGAAATTACAAATCCTACGGTCCGCAGTATGTACGTGGAATACAGGAAGGAAACGGAAATCCTCCTGATGGCGATCTTTGGGTTACGTATAGCGTGAACAAAGAAGATATGTGGATTTCAAGGATTCCGGTACCGGTGAAGCAACAGGCAACGGCACATGCTAACGACCGTCTAAACACAAAGAAAGAGTTATCTGAATTGACAGAATGGAATATCTACTCTCCTCTTTGGGCACCTGTGTCACTTGAGAGTAAAGGAGGAAATGTATGGTTAAAGCTCGAAGATCAGGATCCGTTTGATTACGCTAAGATTGAACGTAAAATTCCTCAAACCCGCGAGCTAAGTGTTTCCTTCGAAATGATGGCTGAGCAGGCTACTTACGGAACTTTACAAATTGAGTTTCTGGATGAGAATGGTATAGCTTGCTCCAGACTGGAATTGACTCCTGAAGGGGTGTTCCGTGCTAAAGGCGGTGCTCGTTTCTCAAATATGATGCAGTATGAACCAGGTAAAGTATATTCTGTAACTGCAGAGTTGTCTGCTTCAAACAATGAAATTACCATATATGTGGATGGAAAGAGAGCGAGTGTGAGACGATTCTTTGCCCCTGTTCATTCCATCGAAAGAGTTGTATTCAGGACTGGTGAGCTGCGTCAATATCCCACACCTGAAACCCCTGCTGATAATTTTTCTGATCTGCCAAAAGCTGGCGAAAAGGAGCAGTTGGCTACATTTTATATTAAAGATTTAAAAACCTCAAACATAGCGAACCATCCGGAGGGGATGATTCTTAGTTATGATGATTTCAGCCATTATGTGGACTATTTCAACAAAATGGAGGATGAGAATATTGCTCAGTCAATACCTAATAGTGAGTCTAATGAATGGATGAGAAATAATATTCCACTGTTTGAAACTCCTCAGCAAAATTTTGAACAGATGTACTACTTTCGCTGGTGGTCGCTAAGAAAACATATCAAGGAGACACCTATCGGTTATGTCATGACCGAGTTTCTGATAAACCGTTCGTATGCTGATAAATATAACATGATTGCTTGTGCATTTGGTCATCACATATATGAATCGCGATGGCTGCACGACTCCAAATACCTGGATCAGTATGTTCATACATGGTACAGAGGGAATGACGGTGGACCAATGGCTAGATTTGGTAATTTTAGTTCATGGGCTGCAGATGCCCTTTATAACAAATATCTGGTTGACAAGGATGGTGGATTTTTATTAGACTTGATACCCGATTTGGATGCTGAGTATAATCGCTGGGAAACAACGCACAGGCTTCCTAATAAGCTATATTGGCAAGGTGATGTACAAGATGGTATGGAAGAGTCGATCAGCGGTGGCAGAAGAAAACAGTATGCCCGACCAACCATTAACAGTTATATGTACGGAAATGCTGATGCTTTGTCTAAGATCCACTTGTTGGCCGGAAATAATGACAGATCCGAAGTGTACAAACTTAAAAGAGATACTATCAAAAATCTGGTTATTGAAAATTTGTGGAGTGAAAAACTCAACTTTTTTGAGACTCACAGGGGTGATTCACTGGCAAA
>JAQUIZ010000114.1 GCA_028683355.1 Fermentimonas sp. | reverse complement strand
GGCGTTAGGCTCGTCCGAGTTTTCTATCAACATACCTTCTAATTCATCTTGGAAAATCGTTTTCAAACGAGCTGCGGCAGATAAACCTCTTTTAGGATTCAGCCGTAAGTCTAATGGTCCTTCACTCTTAAATGAAAATCCTCTTTCAGGATTGTCTATTTGCATTGAAGAGACACCCAAATCTGCCAATACAAAATTCAATGGCCCTGATTCTAAAACAATTTTATCTATATCGGAAAAATTCATATGCTTGATCGTTAAAATTTCAGATCCATAACCTAGGGTTGCATCTAATCCAGTTTGTCCAGGAGTAATTTGTAAGAATTCCAATATTTCTTTAACGCAAATTGAACGATGCATACCAGCGGGATGTTCAGGCACCGGAGTTTCATAGAATATACACGATTCATCAGGTAATTTTTCTTTGATAATCTTTCTTGAATCTAGAATAATCACAGCCAAACAAAACACCCCCAATCTTATGTAACACCCTTTAACCGTCGTTAAAATAACCAGCCACGACTACTTTGCGCGATATGGCTGGTCTACTCTGTCAGTTAACTATCTTGTTTATTCTCTAGCAAGGGAATGGTGGGATAATAGACTTTCCTTTTATTACTAGCTAAACCTACCCCATTGCCACTTTTGTCAGCTACCAGAACTGAAGTAATCCATTGTGTGTTTCAGGTGGAGACCGTTATTGTAATGAATATGCTACACTTTTTTCATATAAAACTTCAGGGTCAATATCAGCTTGGTTAGACCATTCGATACTATCAAAGCTTACCCTTACCGACCTGAATTTTTTCTCATCTTGTAGCTCTTTAAAAATCCCTTTATCTAAATAAGGTTTCATATCAAAGATTTTCTTTTCACCATTTCCAAAAATTAAAAGCAATTGATAATTACTCAAAGGCTTTACATCTGTAACAGCTAAATACATAAAGCTACACCTCCTTACCTGAGTGGCTCGATCTTAAACGGAAGCTCACTATTTATTACCAATGTCCAGTTAGCCAATAACTCTTCCTGCCTTAATTCTGCCCAAGCCAAGACTAGCTTAAGCTGTTTTCTAGGAAGACTACCCTCAGTTAGCTCACAAGTATTTATATTAATTATCGCTTTATGTTCTCCATAATATGCATGAAAGTGTGGTGGGCTATGCTCATCAGGAGCACAGAACATTTTAATTATTATTCCATAAAACATACTGATGGTCGGCATTAAATCACGTTTTTATTACAATTATCCATTTTTATTATAACACAAAGTTAGTCTTAAATATAGATAAAATTCTACGATTTTTTAACAGGGTAGGCCTGATTCACCACCTACGATAATCCAGTCGATTCCTTTAAGATTCAATGAACCCAAAGCAGTTAAAAGAGGTTCTGCAGAAATAAACTTTATTTTGGCGCCGGTTTTTTGCAGATCCTCTGCACGATATAAGCAGTCTTCACTTTCAATCGTTACACCCATCCAAATGTTGTCGGTCCAGTTTATACTGTGAGATAGGTCTTGTAGACATTTGGCTCTTTTAGTTAGAACTTGAAAAGTATGCCAATCGGCCTTATTCATCGTATCGAAGATTCTTAGGATAATTTCATCTGGAAGGTCTTCATGAAAAAGATCAGACAATGTTCTTTCAATCATACCTGCCATTGCCACGGCAGCATTTCTTGAACTTTTTCCCGCTACCACACGGGCATGGTTCGTTCGCACCAACTTTGGGATGCGATCTGACATACGTAGTCACTATTTCAGGTTCGCCAAGTCCTTCACTGTAAAGTATGTCTGTTCGTTTATTCGAGATAAGTCCAGCAATAACATTCTTATCATGCAAATATCTCCGTTTCCACTCATCCACAAACATTTTGGATTGCTCTACTAAATTGAAAAATACAGATATCAAATCATCCGAAGACGGAAAGCGTAGCAATAAAGCATAGCACCTATCCAAGACACTTGCTGGAGGATTCCTTTTATATTGCGGCTTTTTCCGGAACCGCCTTGACCGGTTATTGCCCACCAAAGTACAGGTGCGTCAGTCTCGGCAAATATCTTCAATTTGCTTAATTCCTCGACACGGCCACAAAACGGTATTGTCTCTTGAGAAAAGTGATATTCTGCCAAGCCATATCCATCCGCACTGCTAACATCGTATATCGTTCTACCAACAATCGGATTCCGATTCATGAATTCTGCTGCGCGATATGTAATCATATCATGCAGGAAGTCCGGCAGATCATCGTATTCCGGTCCATAATCTACAACAGTAAAGTTGCTCGGCAACACTGGCGCCGCTTCGCTTGATCTCTTCACGTAGAAATATGGCACATCAAGGTGAAGTTTCTCCTCTGCAAACTTAATGAACCGGGATATATTCACTAAGCACCGTCAGGATCCTGTCTCCTACCAAACACATTAAAGTAACGTAGTCCATAGGTATCCAATCCATACATCTTGGTATCACATCAAATGTTCCAGTTACAATGTCACATCTGCTTTTTGTTCTTCTACAGAATCTAATTGCCGGAATATTCAATAAGTTGATAAGTTGCTGTCATGCACCGCCATGTTTTGCCATAATATGTCCTATTTTTCTTTACTTTCGCCAAGCAACTTCATTTCCATATCTTCCAGTGCTTTTATATAATCTTTCTCCACCTTAGAAACATCCTCTAAATTCAACGCTTTAAATTTCTTATATTCATCTTTCGCCTTTAACTCAGCAGTTTTAGCACTAATCTTTCCAGCATGAGTAAGAATTTCATGCTTGGACAATTTCAAAAAACCATCCAGCGTATCGATCCAATCAGACATATACATGGGGATTCTTCTACGAGCTTGCATTTCCGCAAATTCAAGGTAAGCAGAAACAACGCTGTTTAATGCAGATAATTCTTCTTCCGTACAATAATTTTTTGCCACTAAAGCATCCGATTGCGATGGCCTTTCCCCTTTAAAACTCAGCAACCCCATAAAAGGCTTGTCCGTAGATTCCTCCGCCGTTGTTTTTAAGTAAGTCATCGTTCAAGGCGAAACCTTTTCTCATATATTCTTTTAAGACATTGCTGGCCCATATTCTGAACTGCGTACCTCGTAATGACTTTACCCGGTAACCAACAGAAATAATGACATCCAAGTTATAGTAATCAACCTGATATGTTTTACCGTCAGCAGCAGTTGTTGCAAATTTTGCAACAACTGAATTTCTTATCAATTCACCTTCATTGAATATATTTTTAATGTGACGGGAAATGGTTGACTTATCTCGCTGAAATAACTCTGCCATTTGATCAATAAAGAGCCAAACGGTGTCATTGTCAAAAGTAGTTTCTATTTTTGTCAAACCATCTTCGGTTTGATACATTATAATTTCAGAACTCATCAGCAACCTCTCACTAATTTTCTTTAATTATACATGTTTCAATAGAATATTCCCATAAATATGAAAAAGAGACTATGCTCAAAACCTTTTATTGGTTAAGCTTAACCTCTTTCTTCTAAATATTTTTTGAAAACTGCTATGTCATCTATATTTTTGCTGAAAAATTAGCCCTAAATAGATTTACATTTTCAGCCCGATTTTTGCCCTTTTTTTGCTCCAAAACCACTATATGTAGTGGTCAAAGTGCCTTATTTGCCCTTCAAGTGTGTACCACAATAACTCGTTCATGTTCTTCCTTATATCCAATTCCGAAAGTTTCGAGCAGTATTTGGTCTTGTTCTTCCAAATCTGTTTCCGATTTATAACATATCATTCCGGAATAATCACTGCTATGTTCAACATCATATCTTGGATCAGTAACATAAGAATTTAAGATTTCAATTTTAAAGAACATTGGCATTAATTGAGGTTTCCCGTAGGCAAGCATTTTAGTAAAAGGCCTGTTATCAAATTTGTCTGTTTTTAAAGTCTTATTAAGCAGTGTCTCTGTAGGATAAAAACAACTTGACTAAAACCATTTTTCTCAAGGTATTCAAGTTGTTTATCAATGGGAAAATCAAACTGCTTAATATGAGGATTTATTGTGAAATTTACAGAAATGACATTTTCCCCTATGAGTTGTAGTAAATATGAATCAAGATTACTAATATGCAATTTTTCTAATTCCCAATACGGCACCCCGTTAAAATCATGGGAGTTATTATAAAAATAAAAGATTTTATTTGTAATCCTGTCTTTCATTTCACCACTACTCCCTACATAATAATAATTTAAAATGTTTTTGTAGATTTATTCTGGCTATGGGAAGCTTTTGCTATCAATTTTGATGAAATATTTACGCAGTCTGCTATCCCTGATGACCATTTGCTCTTTTTGATAATGTGCCAGTACCCCCGCCCCCTTGGCACAGTATTACCAACATCATATCGCTTCCCAATGAAGTCATAGGCATACATATCTTTACGACCCGCTAATACCTTCAAGGCATCAGTTAGCTGTATCTCGCCACCTTTACCCGGTTTAGTTCCCGCCAATATATCAAAAATACCCAGAGTAATAATATATCTACCTAAAATAGCCACATTAGATGGGGTTTCTCCAATAGTTGGTTTTTCTACTAAATCCTTAATGGTATATACCCTATCCCCATTAACAATATCATATTTACTAACATCCTCATCCTTAACAGTCTGTTTCGCCCAGGATAACTTCATACCTGACACCCGTGATTGCTATGTAAATGTAAGAATATGGTGGGATGCGGAACCTGTCCCCATTTCCCTTTTTGAATTTTGGACATAAATTACCGTATGCTGTTAATCCAGCTAATAGAAGGAGATTAAATGTTTCTCAAAAAGACAAACGTCTAAATGCCCGTCGAGGAATTTATTCTCTATATTTTCATTATCGCTATTTATGGACAAGCAACAACTTTATAACCTCATTAAAGAAATTCGCTCTGAATTTAAAACTTTAGAAGATAAATCGAGCACAATAAAAATTGATGAAATCGAACGTTTTATGGGAATGAACTTCAACTGGTACGACCTAATTAAAAGCAAATAAAAAAAACCCACCAAGTGACAGGATAATTTCTATCTGCCTACTCAGTGGGTTTTTTTATCTCGTTTTTCTTTACATTTAAAGACTATCGCTCCGAATTTAAAATTCAACCTAATTACTCTGACCCTTTTCTACAGAATAGTATTTCCTGACTTTAGGAGAAACAAAACTCGCTAGCCCTTGATAACGCTGGGCTAACGGGTATTTTTTAGTCATTTTTGCTGTAAAACTCAGAATATATATGATACTATATGTTGCTATATTTGGCAAATTGAGACTTTTGCATATTAATGAGCCCAGGAAAATCTGAACTTTTCGAGGGCAAAAAAAAGGACTTCACCCCCATTTTTGCCGAATTTATCAGGTGACAAATCCAAAAACCCAAACAAAACCGAAAGGGGAAGTCACTTTGAATATTCGGCAAGGATACGTATTTTCCTTTGAGGATGCAATAAATTTGCAGCCCCGGTCACGTTTAGAGATAATATTGGCCACCCTCGATTTTGATGACGTAATTACAGCTCTTTGCAAAAATGATAAACAACATAGAGGGCCAACTGGTTACTCGGTTGAAAACAAACTCACTGCATTAATTGCTATGCGAGTTTGCAATATGGCTACATTTACTGAATTAGTGGAGCGTCTTACCCATGATCCAGTGCTCAGATACAACTGTGGCTTTGATATTTTTGGCAAAGTGCCCAGTATTGCTACCTTTAGCCGTTTCTATGAACAATTAACTCAATCAGAGGTACTTGGTGAACTGTTTAAGAAACAGGTAAAAAAAGCAGAATCCATGGGACTTCTTGATACCAGTTCCATTGCCATAGATGCTTCTAAACTAAATGCTGCTGAAAAGTCAGTTCCCCGTAAAAATATTAAAGATGATGGCCTGTCAACTAACTGGGGCAGCAAGCTAGATACCAATGGTAACCAGATAACCTGGTTTGGTTACAAGTTGCATATCGCTACTGATGTTAAATCTGAATTGCCAGTAGCATTGAGCATAACCCCGGCCAGTACCAACGATGGCATAATGGCCGAAAGTATTCTTGAAGAATGCAGTAATAACTTGAACAGTAAACCCCAGTATTATCTCATGGATGCCGGTTATGATTAAAAATCGATATACGAGCTCATCCGCAAGGACTACAAGGCCCAGGCAATAATACCCCTAAACCACCGAGGAGCAAAGGAGCCCCCAGAAGGTCTGAATTGGGATGCAACCCCTATACTATATGTTCAGCGGGATACCGCATGGTTTATTGGGGCGGCAGTAATGGGGTTAACAAATTCCGCTGCCCTCATGTTATGGGC
The DNA here is from genome assembly GCA_028683355.1 of Fermentimonas sp. Taxonomy (GTDB): domain Bacteria; phylum Bacteroidota; class Bacteroidia; order Bacteroidales; family Dysgonomonadaceae; genus Proteiniphilum. The sequence goes on along the minus strand of JAQUIZ010000114.1, from coordinate 2,291 downwards.
AAATGTGACTGCCCTTTTGGTTCTTCCTGGTGCTCAGACAGCAACTATGGGATGGTTGTTACAACCAGAGCCAGACAAGATTCCAGATTATTTACTAAAGGCATAGTTAACCAAAATTCAACTGGTTATTGTGCGCTAATACCATATTGTAGTTTCAAAAAACATGATTTTTGCTATTATGCAAAAGTCTCAAGTAACAGATAGAATCCTGCCCCTGATTAATGAATGGCAAAATAGACCCTTAGACCGCATATATCCTATCGTTTTTCTTGATGCTATTCACTTTAAGGTAAGAAAAGACAGTAGGGTTATAAACAAAGCTGCCTACAGCGTATTAGCCATTACTATGGATGGCTACAAGGAAATTTTAGGCATATGGATAAGAGATTTAGACTTCTCCCGTTCCTTGTAAGAGCCTGCACCATGCTCCTGGCAATCATTTCTTCAGGACACACTTTAACGCTTACCTCTATTACGCGCTGGGGTGTTAGTCCACCTTTCTCTTTATGACCTGCATTCCGACTACTCACAACGAGGGTTAAGAACAAATACAGTAAAATTTTAAATTATTTATAAATATTCACTTTTTTTATTTCTTGAGAATTTTTTTCTAGCAATTTCGAGTGTATTAGTGCTTTTATTTCTGAGCTTATAATACTACTATAAGATTTTACAAAAGGCCCTATGAAATCAATCAGACTTATAGATTCTAAACCCATGAAAGGATCGAAAAGTTTAAAGAGTTCCCAACGTTCCTTAATGCCGTTTATCATAGTATCTACCGCATCAAACCAATTTTTATAATTATTATAATCTTGATTAATTAATTTCAATATTTTATCAGTTATATCTTCAGTCCATTCATCCACAAAATCTTCAACTGAATCATCCCAAGATATTTCACCTTCTTCTGCAATATACATGCACTCATACTTTACTTCATTATAAATATAGAGTCGTATAATGTCTTGATAATTGAGATAATCCCTTGAAGCTGATATTAATTTTTTTATTAATTTATCGAATCTTTCTTCTCTGAGCTCATTTTCATGCTTTTCCAATTCTTCAATACTTACGAGCATATGTATACTCCTTTCTAGACTTTTTATATAAATAGCAGAGGAGATGGATTCCTAGTTACTGGGAAATCAGAATAGACAAAAGCAACTCTATTTTTCCATAATATTCTATATCATAATCGAAGAATCTTCTTTATTTTTTGTTTTTGATTTAATTTTTTTTCTATACATTGGAATTTGTGCTTTCCAATCGGCATCTTTTGAAACCGGTTTATGAAAAACTGAAACGCTCCATGACAGAATTTGGTTATGTGGAGCCTATCGTCTGGAATGAAGAGACAGGTAACATCGTAGGCGGTCACCAGCGATACAAAATATTATTGGAAGCCGGACACTCAGGTTTTAAGTCTTTACGCGGATTATATTGGGCCGGTTTAATAGCGGATACCGGCACCTTTTTAATGGTCATTCCTTGATTCATCTTCTGATCTCCTCCGTTTTGTGGCATTAAAAAAGCCCGAGACAAGAGTCATCGAGCTATAATAAGCTGAGAATGCCAGTTAAATGGCGCTTTTCAGCATTCTATTCAATTGGTAATTATTTCTTTATCCAACTACTATTATTGGCGTGTATCTCAGGTTTGATGGGATTTAGAGCGATTTTTCCTCATTACAGTTTTTAACCTTAAACCCCGATTATACCCCCCCTTGCGAATTATGCGATTTTTCACACGAAGCCCTGGCGCGTTGTCGTTTCGGGGTTTTTGTAGAGATTCAGACCCCCTACCCCTGACGTTGTTTATTTGTGTTTCCAAAGCCGCCATCTTCTTCAGCAGTCTTCTTACTGTGACAACTTTTACAAAGGGGCTGCCAGTTATTTCTGTCTCAGAAAAGTTTTCTGTTCCCGCCATGGGGAATGATATGGTCCACCTCTGTTGCCGGAGTAAGCCTTCCTTCTTTTTCACAATGAACACACAAAGGATGCTCCTTTAAAAAAGCTTTGCTAACCTTTCTCCATTGATAGGTATAGAGCTTAGAACTTTTAAGGTTTTGTTCTTTTGTTACCTGCTTTTTATGTTCATCGCAGTACCTGTCATAAGTTAATGTCTGGCACCCGGGATAACTACAGATAGCTTTTGGTTTCCATGGCATCGGCTTTTACCTTCCTCTCACCATGCTTGCAACCGGACCAAGAGATCCGTTTATGTTTATTACCGTCCTCGGATATATTAATTAAGGATTTATGGTATTCACTTTTTGGATTACCGCACTC
>JAQUIZ010000113.1 GCA_028683355.1 Fermentimonas sp. | reverse complement strand
TTTGCGAGGTTCTCTCATCGATAAAACACCGATTAGAGAACTCTTCGAAAAACCGGTCGACGATGGACCTGAAATATGTGAAAACGTCGGCTTTCAACTTAGCTTAAATTTTTAGTAGACACTAATGCGTTAATATTTAATTTAATAATAACCGATTTTTAATTTGGATAGTTGTGTTTTAATACATATTTTTTTAAGGTTTTTTTAATAATTGATCGTTCGTTAGCAGAAATACCAAACTTATAAATTGATAATATAGAAGTAATGAAACCAGTACTTAGTAGTATAAAAAAACGAAGTATATTCTCATGTAATTGGAAATAAAGAAATAATGGAATAATATATGCTAAAAATGAGACCATCATTACTCGAAAAACAACGACTTTAAAAAAATCTATTATTGACAGCCCCACCATATTTTTTAGCATCCAAAGACGAAGGAATAAGCAAACAAATGAGATACAAAGTGCAATATACATAGTTGATTGTGGAGGAAAACCTAATTTTAGAAAACAAAATGACATGGGCAAGTTGACTAACATCATCCCTCCAACAACCGATTGATATTTTCTTATTTTACCAGTAGCTTGTGCGGCAGTCATTAATGGAAAAGATAATGAGTCTAATAATGCCGTAATAACTATTAATCTTGTAAAAATAATTAAATATTCAGGTATTTGATTTAGCCAAAGAGTAAGAATGAAATCGGTTTCCATTATAATTGGCATTGCAATAACAAATAACAAATAGTAAGAATATTTTGAACTTAAAAAAACTAGATTCATCATTTTTTGATTCTCACCTGTTGCATAATATTTAATAATTTGAGGATTAACAGCTATCACAAAATTTCCCACGAATTTATTTACTGCTGCACTTACCTGATACGCGATAGCTCTAGAGGCATTAACTACTGGCCCAAAAAATAAATTCAATAAAATGTTAATTCCTTGATTACTCATTATCCCTGCAACAGCCCCAAATAGATTCCAACTAGCATAGTTCATTAAAGTTTTATACAATGATTTATCCCAAAAAAAGGTGTATTTGGTCTCATGGAATTTTCTATGGCAATAAATTTTATATATTGCCCAAACAAATACAGAAAGACAAAAAACCAAAATGGCATATAATTTTAATCTGTCAAAGCCAAACCAACCCAACACGAAAACAATAATAAGTTTCAGTGTCACTTCGATAATACTTACATATGCATAAACATTCATGCGTTCATGTGCTACTATTGCTGCATTGTACGGCACACCTATAATAGTTATAATAAACGTTAGGATTGAAAATTGAAATACCCAATTGGCTGCTTCCATTCTTTCAGGTGGAATATTTAGCTTTGCATTTAAAAACCATAGTCCAACAGTTTCCGCTAAAATAAAAATGACAAAACCAATTATAGCATGGATGTTAACACTCATGCTAAATACCTTTTTTAGTTGGGCGTGGTCTTGCTTCCCTATTTCAAATGAAAGAAAACGCTGTGTCGCTGTAGACATGGAAGAGTTTAGAAATGAGAACATCATTACTACACCGCCAACTACATTATAGACACCAAAATCCACCACTCCTAATGTATTCAAAATAATACGGGATGTATATAATGAAACTCCCATTGTCAGGAACATCCTAAAATATAACAAGAGCGTATTTTTGGCTATTCGTTTATTATTTTCAGAAGACATAAAATTTTATATGATTATCCGTTTTCATATACCAAGGTATTTGAACTAAATGAAACACATGCAATTAATAGTCTGTCAAATATTTTTTATCCCGCAAATACCTCCAGTTTAGTTTGTAGGCAAATTCATCCAAATAGTTCTGTAAATAGGCAGCGTCGATATGGTGAAAGTTGTTGAGAAAATTCCTTTTTGCATTGCTGATCGCAATATGTATCCATGGAGCTCCTTATCAGCATCTTTGGGTTTAATAGTTTTTGCCTTATATTTTTTTACCACTTTGTTCAGCTTGCTGTAACTACTATAATGGTCTGTTTTTACGAAGGATTACGGATCAAGATGATTCTGTGCAATGGATTGAACTGTATCAGCAGAGAGATCGGGCATAACTTCCATTTTAAAATAGCCACAAGAAAAGGCAGGCCGACCCTTTTTACGCTTTTTAGCCCGTCTGGATTCCGCCATGACCAGCACATGGGGTCCTCTTCTCACTACCTCTCCCTCGCTTAAGTTCCTGTTTTCGGTCCATAAGCTTTTCGGAATCAACCGTAGAAAAGTACCCTTCGTCCATTTCAGTGATCCCGGTAAGAAGGTACTTTTCATCCCTTACTCCCATGTCTGTTCTGATCTTTTGCATCATACACCAAATGGGTTCATATCGGTAGTGGTCGAGCTGTCGCTGAACCTCTATCACAAAAAAAACCTTCTTGGTAGAAGTCATCAGATGAATCACGATGAACCAGGTGCGAAAGGGCAGATTGGAATCCTACATAACCGTCCCGCTCCTGAGGGTCGTTTTCGTTTTACACTTCTTGCATTTAAACTGTTCCACCGTTTTCAACCAATAATGTTCGGTATGCCCGCAATTCCTACACTTAAGGCCTTCTTTAAGGAGAGCCATTTTAAAAGAGTCCCTGCATATTTGCTCGTCCGGGAATTTTTCGCAAAACACGATAAGCTTAATATTCAGTATTTTGAATCAAAATTAAGATCGATGAACGTAACCTATTTATGTTTTGGTACATGATTAAGGATATTCATTAAATTTTAAATGGAAACTTATAATTATTACAAGATGTTGATAATGAAAAGATATTTCAGATGTTATGCCCTTCTAGCATCTTCGTGCAGTATATTAACTATTAAATATGTATTGTAAAAAAATTATTTATTCCAAATATGTAGATTAATGTAATCTACATAACCTAAAATAATTCTTACAATCTTTTCTGATACGTTGGACATAGAATAATCACCTACGGGGCTTAAATTTCGTTCTTTTCCAGTTTTTTGATCTTGTAATTGTATCAAGCCTTGTAAAATACGTTCTGGATTCAAGCCGACCATCATCACCGATGCTTCTTCCATAGCCTCGGGGCGTTCATGGGCTTCGCGAATATTCAACGCACGGAAGTTGAGAATGGATGATTCTTCGCTAATGGTACCGCTGTCGGATAGTACCGCAAAGGCATTTACTTGAAGCGCATTGTAATCGCTAAATCCCAAAGGTCTCATCCATTGCAGCAAAGGGTGTATTTGTATGTTTTTCGACTCCAACATTTTGCGTGTGCGAGGATGTGTAGAAACGATGATGGGATATGCATATTTTTCAGCAATCAGGTTTAGTGATTCAATTAGTCCGTTGAAGTTTTTTTCATTGTTGATGTTTTCTTCCCGGTGTGCCGACACCACAAAGAATTTGTCCTTTTCAAGGTTAAAACGTTGTAAGACATCTGATTTTTCTATTTGAGGCAAATAATAATGGAGTACCTCGAACATGGGACTGCCTGTTTTGATGATGCGATCGGCCGGTAAGCCTTCGCGTAACAGATATTCGCGTGCAATGCTGCTATATGTTAAATTAACATCTGAGATGTGATCCACTATTTTCCTGTTGGTTTCTTCTGGTACGCGTTGGTCGAAACAGCGATTGCCCGCTTCCATGTGGAAAATGGGGATATGCCGTTTTTTAGCTGGAATGGCACAAAGACAGCTATTGGTATCGCCCAATACCAAGAAAGCATCGGGTTGTACTTCTTCCAAAACAGGATCAACAGCCGTAATAATGAGGCCTATTGTTTCTGCTGCGTTTTTGCCAGCTGCACTTAGGAAAAAGTCGGGTTTTCGAATGCCTAGATCTTCGTAGAAAATCTCGTTGAGCTCGTAGTCGTAGTTTTGTCCGGTGTGTACGGTGATGTGTTCAATGGCTTCCGATGCATCGAGTGCAGCCATTACCCGCGATAGCCTGATAATTTCGGGTCGCGTTCCTACAACGGTCATTACTTTTAATTTCTTCATTTTATACTAATTACACTAATTTTTACTAATTATAAGAATTTGGGTTTAAGCCGAAACGAACTGAAGGGTTATACTTTTTCGAAATAGGTATCTCCATCCTCAGGATTGTAGTGTTCGTTGATCCAAAAAATAGTATAGAGTTCTTCATTACCAATATTGGTAATATTGTGGGTGTACCAGATTGGCATATCTACAAATGATGGTTGTGAACCATCCAATTCAAACGACTGAACCTTGTCAATTCCAATTCTGCGAATATCAACACGAGCTTTTCCTTTGATTACCGCAAAACGTTCTGCTTTGCGGGTATGAAAGTGGTTGCCCCGCGTAATACCGGGAACAGTGGTTGAAAAACTAACTTGCCCACCACTGTTCAATTTGACGGTTTCTACAAACGAACCTCGTTCATCGGTATTCAATTTCAATTTAAAAGGAAAGAATGTCGAATGATCTATGTAGCACAAAAAGGTGTTGAACAGGTTTCGATGAAATGGGGTATCGAGTGCAGGAATTTCACCTTTTTCAAAATATTGATTTTTATAATTTTCCAAAATGGACAGTAACTTTGAAACCTTTAGTTCGATCGTATGCTGTACTTTTATTTCCTGAATCACTACATCGTCTTTGCGTTCATTATCAAGTTCTTCAATAATGTTAATGAAGTATTGTACCAGTTCGGCGACATAAATCAGATTCAGAGGTCCATCGATTTCAATTCTTGGCGTTTCATTGTGAGTTAACTGATGACAAAAAGTGGCAACAACAGAGTTGTAATAAGGATGTCCAAAAGGACCGTAAACATTTGGGATGACAAGTCCTGAAAACTGTGCATTGTTTTGATCTGCCCATTTTTCTAAAAACTTCCGCCCCTCAAGTTTTGATTTACCATAAAGGTTATCACGTTCTTCCTGGGTTGAAGAGCTAAAAAGAATATGTGGTTTGGAACCTGTCAATTCGCAGGCAGCAATAAGCTGCTTTACCAAACGTAGATTGGTGTTGTAGATTACTTGCGGATCGTTGTGGCGGTTCATGGCTGCCAGGTGAACGATGGCATCGCAACTGCTTACAAATGATTTCAGTGTTTCCTCATTAGAGAAAAATGCATCTTCGAAGGGCACACGAACAAATCGATCCGGATAAAGACCTAATGTATTGTAAAGATGTGTTCCAACAAATCCAGCCTGGCCGGTTATTCCAACTTTAATCATATGTTATTTATTTTAATAGTGTTTACTCAGCGTAACACTGTGTAATTTTTTAAAATATACTCCAGTCGAGCCACCAGTCAGAAGGATATCTTATTTTTTCGTTTACAGATTCTTCCAGGTTCATATCTGATAAAATCATAATTTCAGAATAATGATTTCAGAAATTTAAGCAGAAAGAATATAATATTCAGGCTTTTGGTTTTGTGATGGGTTATCAAAATTGTCGATTTTAACCAAGCGACTACAAAAGTACTGCTAATGGGGTAGAAGTACTTTTTACTCGAACTGGTGGCCTTGCCAGGCCCGTACTATTTCGGGGTCGGCGTGCTTGAAAAAGTAAAAGCGTCTTACATAATCGAATCGGAAATCGTTTACGAAACGCATACTTCCCCTATTGTCGGAATTACTGCCTTTGATAATGGTTGGTTGTTCAGACATAGTATCAAAGTTTCACTGTATTACACTGAGTTCATACACTGTGTTACACAGTGAAATTACCTAATCCGGATATTGAATAATTTCTTCCCCCAAAATATCCCTTCGTATCATCGGTAATTTAAGTAACAAATCTTGCATGCCTTTTACATCCAAACGCCAGGTATTATGTGAATGGTAATCTTCGATGGTTGAAATATCTGGTTGTCCTTCTACAAAGTATTTGTCGTAGTTGAGGTCGCGAGTATCGGCAGGGATGCGGAAGTAGTTGCCCATGTCGATGTGTTTGGCCATTTCCTCGCGTGTAACCAATGTTTCATACAACTTTTCACCATGGCGGGTACCAATTACACGAATAGTTGTATTGGTTTTGTATAATTCGGTGAGAGATTTGGCTAGTACTTCAAGCGTAGCAGCCGGTGCTTTTTGTACAAACAAATCGCCGTTTTTTCCATGTGTAAAGGCATACAACACCAAATCGACAGCATCTTCTAAGGTCATCATAAAGCGAGTCATGTTGGGGTCGGTAATAGTAATGTCTTTTCCAGCTTTCATCTGATCAACCCACAAAGGGATGACAGAACCTCTGCTAGCCATTACATTACCGTAGCGAGTACAGCAAATGATGGTGGCTGCATCTTGTCCTAATGCACGCCCTTTGGCAATGGCCACTTTTTCCATCATGGCCTTGCTGATACCCATGGCATTTATTGGGTAGGCGGCTTTATCGGTACTCAAAACGACTACATTTTTCACCTCATGCTGAATTGCTGAATCCAATACGTTTTCAGTTCCAAATACATTTGTGCGAACCGCCTGAGTTGGGAAGAACTCGCAAGAGGGCACTTGTTTTAATGCTGCTGCATGAAAAATATAATCGACACCGGGCATGGCACCATCCACACTGCGTTTGTCGCGAACGTCGCCAATATAGAATTTAACTTTAGGGTTATTCAAACGGTGGCGCATATCGTCTTGTTTCTTTTCGTCGCGACTAAATATGCGTATTTCTTTGATGTCGGTATCTAAAAAGCGATTAAGAACGGCGTTACCGAAAGAGCCGGTGCCGCCGGTAATCATTAAAGTTTTATTTTTAAACATTGTTTTATAGTTTATATACTTTATCACTTGCTTCTTTCACCATATTCCTCATATCAACGATCAATTTAGCATGTTGTTGGATAAAATCTACATCGAATGCAGATTGATTCGTGGTCAGCACCACCACTTCTGCATAGGCTAACGCTTCAGCCAACTGGGCATTAGATTCCTCGTTACACTCGGAATGACCCACCGGGATAGAGGTGTATTGATATCCATTAAGAGTACGGACCTGCCCGTTATGCGGATCATGATATTGCACAAGGCCCCCCTTGTGCGCCACAATATCCATGATCTCCAGCGCCGGGGATTCTCTCTCATCGTTGATATTGGGCTTGTATGCGACACCCAGGAACAAGATCTTGCTGCCATTGACTGCTTTCTTGTGACGGTTGAGTGCCGTGGCTATCTTGATGTACATGTAATGGGGCATCCGCATATTGATATGCCCTGCCGCATGGATCATCGAAAGATCGAAATTGTATTTCTTGGCAATATGCTCGAGGTAGAAGGGGTCCAGCGGGATGCAGTGACCACCGATACCGGGACCGGGATAGAACGCCTGGAAACCGAATGGTTTGGTCTTTGCTGCATAAATCACCTCCCAGATGTTGATGTCCATCTTCCCCGAAAGCAATGCGAGCTCATTGATAAGGCTGATGTTCACCAGGCGATAGGTGTTCTCCAGGATCTTTACCATCTCGGCAATGCGAGGAGAACTTACAGGGTGCAGTGTATCAATCGCTTTTGAATAGATCTTCATCCCAATCTCAAGCCCATCTTCCGACATGGCTCCGATGATTTGGGGGGTGTTCTTTGTATGAAACTGCTCATTCCCCGGGTCCACTCTTTCGGGTGAATAGGCCAGCCAGAAATCTGCTCCCTGCTTCAAACCTGATTCCTTCTCTATGATGGGAAGCATCAGTTCTTCTGTCGTGGTGGGATAAGTGGTACTTTCCAAGCTGATGAAAGTGCCCGCCTTCATATTTTTTCCTATTTCGTTACAAGCACTTTCTATGTAACTCATATCGGGTTTCCGGAACTTATCGAGCGGAGTATGCACACATATCAGGATGGCATCACATTCTTTGATCCTGGTAAAATCGGTGGTCGCCGTCAATGTCAGTTTATCCACAACCACTTCTCTCAGTACCGCATCACGGATATCCTTGATGTAGTTATCGCCGTGATTGATCATGTTCACTTTTTCTGCATTCTTGTCGAATCCGATGACATGAATACCCGCTTCTGCAAATCCAACAGCAATTCTATGCTTTTAAACACACTTCGTGACTACCGGTCACAGGATTCAATTTGCGCGGCAGTCCATTTTTAATCCAAAGCAATTGCAAAAATAGTCATTAAACCGAACCGTTGTTTTATTCTGTAAGAAAAAAACCGTTTTCGGGAATTAATCTGCAATGCTAAGCCATAAAACACCACTGCTCCCGTATTGTTTGCGAAGGTTGTTAGTTTTTACAACATTTTTCGGGGCGGGGAAGCTTTACTGTCATCTCGGCGATCATTTACCATGAGGGATGCACCTCTGTCCACATCATGGAACCACGAGGACTGCATGATGACCTGCAAGAGAGGCTGAAAAAAGGCTGAAAAAATTGGAGTCCGTCGTCACGACGGACTGTGATCCCTAATAAAATTAACGCGCATCAAAAATAAAATACTCATCCTGATGTTTCGTGCAGGTAGAGGCTGTCCGATTGCTCCTGCATATCGTACGACAGGAGGAAGAGCCAGTAATGGGTCTGCTCCGCCTTCCAGTGGTTGGGCAGCAGGTAGGTGAAGCTGCCGCTGCGGCGGGTGCCGGCGGAAATCACGGAAGCGTATACCTCATCCACCATCTTGCAAATTTCAGGCGTGCTGCCGGAGGTGACTTTCAATATCTTCTCCACG
>JAQUIZ010000112.1 GCA_028683355.1 Fermentimonas sp. | reverse complement strand
GTAAGAACGGGTAAGCCAGTTTTACCAACATTGCCTCTGCAAGCCTGTATAACAAAATAAATGTGATCGCCAGTCCTATTCCTTTTTTTGTGAAAAATGATTTGAATGTATTTCCAAATTCATGCATCACCTCTTTAGGAGTATTCGCTGCTTTACCGGAATCCGTAACAGGATAAGGTAGAACAAAGCGGTGGTATATGAAAAATGCAAGAAATAATCCGGCCATTATAAAGAAGGTTAAGCTCCATGCTTGTGGTATGTCAGTTCTTTTTTCAAAGTAACCTGCAAGAATTATTAAAAATCCTTGTCCTGTAATCGAAGCGAGTCGGTAAAAGGTACTGCGTATGCCTACGAAGAATGATTGCTTTGAATCATCAAGAGCAAGCATATAAAATCCATCAGCGGCAATATCATGCGTAGCTGAACTGAATGCCATCAGCCAGAAAAAGGCAAGAGAAGCCTGAAGCCATAATGGGGTAGGTAGTGTGAAAGCTATACCCGCCAAACCGGCCCCAATAAGCAACTGCATTGACACTATCCACCATCGTTTTGTTTTAAGTATATCTACGAACGGGCTCCAGAAAGGTTTAATTACCCAAGGCAGGTAAAGCCAGCTGGTATAAAGTGCAATTTCGGTATTGGATAGTCCAAATCGTTTATACATGATTACCGAAATGGTCATCACTGCTACATAAGGCAAACCTTCAGCAAAATAAAGTGTAGGAACCCATGCCCACGGATTACGGAGTGTTGCTCTTTTATTTAGTTTGTTTTTCATTTTTTAATTTCAGTTATTCAGATTATCAGTAACCTTAAAATCCTCTGTTCGTTATTAGTATTCAGTTTTGATATTAGAATCAGGAAAATAGTGCACTAGTATTTCTTTATGTTTGTAGCCTTTTTCAGCCATCATTGCGGCACCTATCTGACAAAGTCCAACTCCATGCCCCCAGCCGGCACCTGTCAGCATAAATTTCTGCGGAATACCTTCATCGTCTTCTTCGTATGTGTCAACTACAAAAGCTGAACTATAAAGGTGAGATTTGGATAGTATTCTTCTGATCTCAAGCTCTTTGCCAATCACCATAACCTTCTCGGTGCCAATAATTTTAAGTCTGATTATTCGTCCTGACGTGCCTCTTTCAATTGGTTGCAAATCAATTATTTCTCCAAAATCTAATCCTGAGCGCTCATTAATCAATGTTGAAAGTTCTTTCTGACTATATGTTATTGTCCATCTGAAAAAATCTGCAGTCTCCTGATCATAGTCATTCAGAACCTGTTTAAGTACATTTGTATCTTGAGTATTGCAAAATGCATCGGGCGAGCTTCTTATCCATTCTTCAGCTTCTTCTTCACAACAAAGGTCGGGTAACGGAATTCCGCTATAGTTGTCGGGTTTTCCCTGAAGATAAGGGTGAACAAATGGCTCCCATACATTCTCAAATGTTTCCATTATACCTCCGCAACATTTAGAATAGCGTGCATCACAAATAGATCCCTGATATGATATAACTTTTCCATAAGTTTCATTTACAACTCTGTTGACAAGCTCCGTTGTCTGTCGGGTAATTCCCTGGTAACGCTGACAATGGTCATCTGCACAAACATCAAAGTGTTCATGATCTTCACGGTCATACCATCTTATTATTTCGGTTGGAGTTTCAATTGATGTACGATATTTATTTTTTTCGTTAGTCAGTGATTTATTTTTTATAATCTGTGCCAAGAGCCAGCTTCGTGAGATTATTGAATGAGCTTTTAATAACTCCTCCGAGCTGGTTGAACTCATCTCTGATGATATAACACTCTTTAAATAATCCTCAAGAGAGACAATATTAATGGCAGTAATTGATTTTTTGTCACCTTCACCTGTAATAATAAATTTTAATCCTCCCAAAAATTGTTGATTCTCTTTTCTTTCCCAGTGAAACTGAACACCAATTATCACATCCTTAATCTCGAAACTGTCACTATGCAGCTGATCGGCTTCAAGAGTTATCTGATCATATCTGCTTCCGTTAAAACTTATTTGGTCATTTTCAATCTCTACATAATAATCTCCTTTCGAAAATTCTTTTCCCTGAAGTTTATAAGTTGATAGTAATGAAAATCTAATCTTTCTCTGATTCTGTAAAATACCTACGTGTATCAGAGGCTCTTTCATTTTAATTTCTTTCTCGCCTGAAGTTCCCATGTTCTTATTCTATCTTTATAAAGGTTATGTCCATTCATCTTAACAATATCAAGTGATGCATCTGAGTTATCTTCCCAACGTCGGCATAGATATAAAACATCGTATAACCTGCCAATCTGGTAATTTCGTGAGATATTTAAACCAACTGCATAATCTTCACCGTAACTGGTATTAGGTAATTTGATTTCACGCAGAACAGGAGTATAGAAAGCCCTGGGAGCTCCTAGTCCATTTATCCTTAATGCATTGTTTCGACCATTATCGGGTGTCCATTCTCTATGGTCAATTATCCCGGGGGGAATCATTTCTAAATCAAAATTGGTCATTTGATATGTACCTACTACCATTGCACAATTTTGTTCGTAGAAAGCATTTACTATATTTTGAAGTGTATCTTCACCACTGTAAATATCGTCACTATCGAGCTGCACTGTAAATTTACCACATTTAGGATGATGAACACCAAGGTTCCAGCATCCGCCAATACCAAGGTCATTACGTTCAGGGATTAAATGTATCAACCGATCATCTTCTCTGAAGTCGTCTATAGCCTCTGTTGTTCCGTCTGTGGAGTGGTTGTCAACCACAATAAGATTAAACCTGAAATCGGTTTTCTGTCTTAAAACTGATGAAATAGCATCTTTTATGGTTTTGATCCTGTTGCGTACCGGAATTATTACCGATGCTTCATACTCGAATGTTGCCATGTTAAACTCAACAGGCTTGAAGACCGGCTCAAGATAAGCACCCACATCCTTTAGGTGTTGAGTACAAGCTTGTTCCATCTCAATCTGTGCCTGACGGTTTTTAGGGTCAACATAGTCAAATATCTTCTTGCCTGAATCTCTTATATCTTCTTCAAATTCAGTGTATAAGTATTCATTTATATGAACCAGGTCAGCTTTTTGAGAAACTTTAAGACGTAAATCATATAAGCCTGCAAATTTATACTCATCATTATTCATTTTTTTTGCGGCTTTCTTGAAAACCTTACTATTAAAAAGAATAAATGAGCCGAAGTTAAAATCATCCCTCAAACTGCCTTCCTGATAATCTATTACAGGGTAGTTGTTTTTCTCACCATCAACAATTGCAAAATAATCAGAATAAACCATCCCTGCGTTACTGTCTTCAGCAATCTGTATCATTCGTTCTAAGGCAAAATAACCCAATTTTAAAGAAGTTGGTTTAATATAAATTGCCGTGTAGTCTGCTTTCGTTTTTTGTGCGATCTTTTTAATTGTATTGCTGCTATGTAGAGTGTCGATATCAATATTTTTACAACCCTTGATTGTCTCTTTGATATTTTCAGGAGTAAGCAGGAAAATTTTATTTATGGTACCTGACTTCTGAAGTTCAGCAACTGTTTTCTGCGCCTGGCCGGGTTCAGAGTAAATAATAAATGCATCTGTTTTTTTCATATTGAAACGGTTTATATTATTTTGTTGAGTAGTCTGAAATTTATTTATTAATTTAAAACTCGTAAAATGCTTGCATTATATCATTAATAAGTTTGTTTATATTTTCCTGATTTGTAATTGATTCAACAGGAAAACCCAGTATACAACTGTTGTAATCATCACCTTTATATAAAACACCTGCACTCAAATTGTTCTCAGAATAACGATATATGGTAAATGCTTTGTCATTTGCCGGCTCTATTGCATCAGGATTCTCGATAACGTATCCTTTACTGTTCAGTGTATTAAAATAATTAAAATTGCCGGTAATTGAGGGAAAAGGTGATGGTACTGACTTTATCTTTCCAGTTACTCCTCCATAGTTGTTTCGCCATTTGTATTTAAGTGTGTTATTAGCCCATTCTCTGTCTTCAGAAGTGGCGTATGGGTTGTCCCAAAGGTCAGTTCCAACAAATGCACCACTAATAATTATGTTTCCTCCTCTGTTACAAAAATCAGTTATCAATTTCTGTTCAGCTCTTGAGAATGTTTTAAATTTAGGAGGTTTAGCACCTCTGGCAATTACCCATTCACGCTGCTTACCCAATATCCAGTCGACAGTCTCATAACTTTCAATTTTTACTGATCCTGATTCAACTGCACTGGCTGCACTTGATACGAATGAGTATCCTGCGCCGGCGAAAGCTGTGCCATGAATGTAAGGATAGTCAAATGTATTTCCTGCAATTTTGATGGTTTCAAAATTGCCACCACTGTCCCCAAATCCTGAAGCATCATCATCCATCCAGGGAATTGTTCTTCTAAACTCATGCATCTGTCCAGTAAAGTGATAGTCAGCGATATAAGGTATACCATTGTCAACACTGCCTGCAAAACCGGCAATACTATCTTCTGATGTCGTGAAACTGAATGGAGCAGATACCCGGGTAAATCCATTCACTATCAAAACTTCACCTTTCTGATCAGATTTTCTGCAAACAGAAAGTATTTCTGAAGGAAAACTTTTTCCTCCATCATTTACAGCAACCACTTTAAAGCTGTAAATATTATCTTTTTTAATTTTAGTAATGAAGTTGTTACCATTGACTAATACACCATTATCAAATCCACGATTATTTTCACGAGTGTAAACAATATATTTAGTAGGTAAAGCAGTAGGTTCAGATTCATCAACAGTAGGCTGCCAGTTTAATTGTACCTCCGTATCATTTGAGAAAACTGCATAAAAGTCTTTAACAGGTAGAGGTTGAACAGTATAAGGTCTATTATATTGCGTAGAGATAAATTTAAGCATTCCTTTATAAATAGATCTGCTTACCAGAAAACGAAAAGTAGGATCCAGTCCGTAACGCATATCCGCAAAATTCTGATGTGAAAGCAATTCAAGCAACATTGTCGGTACGTTTGGCATCCTCGCTTCAGCATATGAGCGGTTCCAGAGATGACGTCGGGTCCATTCATGCTCAAATTCTCTTCTAATATCAGTTACTATCTCCTCCATTATCAATTCAGCCAAATCTCGTGAAGCCCATCTGGATTTACCATTTTCAAATACTTCATCGTTGAAATGGGTCATGTATATACCAAGCGTCCCCACAATTGTATCACCCCAAAAAGTGCCTGCATCTGTATGGAAAGCAAATGCAAGATCAAGTGGTATGTTTAATCCGTTTTCATCTGGTAAAACAGATGAACCTCCTGCCAGCCAGTTAACCCAAGCTCCGCGACTCGCATAATCATCTGTATAATCATTTTTGCTCTCATTTCGGTTATAAATAGTGTCAGGAACTCCCGCCCACTGCATCCAATAACGTGCACCCTCAGTATATCTGGGGTATCCGCTTATCTCAGGAGTATATTTAATTAAAGATCGCAGTTTGTTAGTTGTTGAATCAACCTTTTCTTTATTAATATTCTGAACTGAGTTATCTGAACTCTTAATGTTTTCTGAATCCAGACCTTCCGGATGAGGCATTCGGGCGATATTTCCCATTCCTCCACCTATTTTAACGGCATCAGCGGTTATAATTCTACCAGCTCTTCTGCTTTTATTGGAAAGTGTTATCTTATTATTTATTCCTTCTTCAAAATCAAAATATCCAAGAAAAATCCATGTTCCACCACCCATCTGCTGATTTACCCTGAAATCAGATTTCCCTCCTGAATGATATACACTATACAAAGCATCATCACTACTCTTTTTTAATGTTTGATAAGAGATGTAAACACCGTATTTGCCTTTTTCTGTTATCTCCGGAATCCACTCTACTATACTTTCATCACCTCTGGAAATAGTTTTAATTTGCCTGGCTTTACCCATCCTGAAAGGGTTTTCACCGTCAGTATAAAACTCTTTAATGTTGGCAAATCCAGCAGTATCACTGTCATTCCATGTCTCTTTTCCATCAACTTCTCTGTAAATGCCTGAGCTGTTGCCTTCTTTATCTATAATAATTTCCACATTATTATAATCACGTTCTCTTGGCAGTATCACGTTTGCTCCTGCATTTTCTAACATGGGAACCAGAAAAGGAAGCACATAACTTTGTGTATAAAGGTCTTCTACTGTACTGAATAATCGTGCTCTTTGCCATTCCCATCGTCCCAGCTTTTGTTCATAATACCAGCCGTGACTTTGCCAAAGTGCAATGTGATTGTTTTGTAAACCTTTACTGAAAGAGCCTGTTGCATCTGAAATATTTGTCACCAGCGGATTTTTTACATTATGAGAAATGACTCTATTTTTGTCCTGCTGTTTGTTCCTATAGAAATTGGGTACAAGATGACTGATTTCCTTATCGTCGGAGAAGACGCTTATCCGGTATTTTTTTTGTTTTGATGGCAGATGAAACCATACACTGTCATAAACCTGCCTTACTGTGTGTTCCCTCATTGGGAGATATGAGAGTGAAAGATTAGTATAAAACTTAATGCTTTTTCTCCTATCATTAACTTCGATGCTGTCAACCTCCACTATCCCTTGCCGCAATAGTGTTTCCTGGTAGATGTTTGTCAAAGACCTGCTCAAGTTGTTTTTCAGTGAATCAATCTGAATATTTTGAGGAAATGAAGCGTAGGTCATGGCAAGCATGTATGCAATAAAAACGTATCGTCTCATATGTCTATTCTATCTTTTCTTTGGGACTTTATCGCACTCAGTTTTACAAATATAGTGAAAATGGATGAATTACTTGAAATTTTTATTTTTAAAACCGTAAAGTCTGATATATTCTCAATCATAGCATAAAAAAGAGGGTAAAATCATCCTAGGATAATACCCTCTTTTAGGTATAAATTGGTGTCAGTCTTTTAATTCCAACCCGGAGTTTGGGTCAAGGTGTATCCCTTATCTTTATATTGGTCGATCTGGGCATTTCCAACAGGTGCTAAATATACTCTGTCATCGAATGCTTGTCGGTCTACTCCTTTTTCAATCATATAAAAACCGACCATCTCATCATCATTTGTTCCATCATAGCTGATAATGGTTCCATCGGCTTTTTTTACTTTCAATAGACCTACTTTTTCATTTACTAACAATGAAGGAAGTTCTTCTTTGACATTGATCCACAAACCCAGCAAGTTATCCGGATATTGTGTGGCACTCATATAATTGATTTTCTTCCAACGTTTGATATCTAGTAGTCGTGAATATTCGAAAACAAATTCCATTCTTCTTTCGCGTCTGATCTCCCATAACAATGGAGATACATCTGGGTCACGATCAGGGTCTCCTGGTAATGCAGCCAGGCTCATTGGTGCAGTTTTCTGTACACCCTTTGCGATACATTAGCATTTCAGGATTTCCTTTCAGATCTTGAGAACCAAACAAGCTTCTGAAATCTGAAGTGATACTGTACTTTCCGCTGTTAATTACAAAGTCACCGGCAGCTACTGCTAGTTCAAGATATTTCTTTGCTCTTGCCTGATCGTTATAATGATATTTTTGCCAGGTTCCTTCGAAAAGCATGATTCTGGAAATGAATCCGGCTACAACATATCTGTTAAGTACATTATCTCCATCATTTAGCCGTACATTCTGAAAAGCATACATGAGATCATCATACACTTTGTCCATCACTTCACCACGTGGAGTTCTGTCTATGTACATTTTTTCAAGGTCGCTTGATTCAAACAGTGTTTCGTAATATGGCACATCTCCAAAAACACTTACCAGTCTGTGATACTCAAAACCCTTGAAAAAGCGTGCAACGCCCATCCAGTGATTATAAGTCTCACTGTTTATTTGTGGCTTGGTTACATTATCTATTCAGACTGCGAAGCAGGTAAAATTCGATATTTTGAATGTGATTTAATTTTCCTTTAGAGGCATAGATATTGAAAAATATATCTTGTATTGCATCTTTACACTTTTCCTCATCGAATCCTCGTTTCAATGCATAGGCAATAAGTTCAGAATAGTAGGCATTATAAAAAGTGGCGAAAGATTTGTCATCTCCCTCCAAAAATCTTTTCCACGCATTCTCGCCCATAGCTTTATGACTATTTTCTGGAGTAGGTCAAAAATGTATAAGGGTACAGGTGTTTATCATCTGCCTTATGCTTGTCTTCTTCCCTCACTACCCAGTCCTCGAAATCTATTTTAGGAAAAAAAGTGTCGGCATCTTCAAAAGTGTTGTGAATACGAGTTAAATATAAAGTGTCAGCCAAGTGAAGGGTGGAGCGGTAAAGTTCCCCACCTCCTATTATGAACACTTTCTCGTGATTCTCACTGACAGATAGAGCTTCTTCTACAGAACGAACAACAATGCATCCCGGAAACATTTTTGTATCAGCAGAAGTGATCACAATATTAATCCGATTAGGCAAAGCACCTTTAGGTAATGACTCATATGTCTTCCTCCCCATAATAATGGTATGCCCTGTAGTAATCTGCTTAAAATGTTTTAGATCATTCGGTAAATGGCAAAGTAATCCTCCATCTTTGCCAATTCCATTATTTTCATCAATTACAACTACTATAGCTTTCATACAGAAACTTTTCCTTTAATATGTGGGTGCGGATCATAATT
>JAQUIZ010000014.1 GCA_028683355.1 Fermentimonas sp. | reverse complement strand
TTATATATTTGATATACAGATATAAAGATATGAAAAAGTGATTTAAATAACAATATTTAGGAAGGTTTTTTTAAAGAAAATTGAATGCAAAAAAAAGAGGCTGTCAATCTTTTGAGACAGCCCCATTTTCTTTTTTAGCATTGGATGGTGCCTTTTTAGGTGTTAACATTATAGACATCCTCTTACCTTCCATAATTGGCATGTGCTCAACTTTTGCATAATCCTCCAGTTCATTGGCAAAACGAAGTAGAAGTACCTCTCCCTGCTCCTTGAAAAGAATTGAACGTCCCCTGAAAAACACAAAAGCCTTTACTTTAGACCCTTCACTCAGGAAGTTTTTCGCATGTTTTAATTTAAAGTTATAGTCGTGTTCATCTGTTTGAGGCCCAAACCTTATCTCTTTTACAGTTACCTTAACAGCTTTGGCTTTCTGTTCTTTCTGTTTCTTCTTTTGCTGATATACAAACTTCTGATAATCGGTAATCTTGCATACAGGTGGCTTGGCCATTGGAGCAATTTCAACCAGATCTAATTCCAGTTCATCTGCTATTCTCATTGCTTCTCTTGTAGGATAAACGCCTTCAGTTACATTTTCTCCTACTAACCTGACTTCAGGTACTCTTATTCGTTCATTAATACGATGTTGATCTTTTGAGTTATTTCTCATTCAGTACTTTTAATTTTTTCTGTTACTAAAATTTTCTTTAATTAATTTATTAATCTACTGTAAAATAAAATTTTATTCGACGGGCCTGCCGGCGTTCATCATATCTTTTACTTCTGCTTGTATATCTTCTACAAATGTACTTAATTTTACTGTACCTTTAACTTCACCACCCTGTTTTCTCACTGAAACCTCCTCATTTTCTGATTCTTTCTCACCCACTATAAGCAGATAAGGTATTCGTTTGAGTTCATTATCACGGATTTTACGTCCTACTTTCTCATTTCTATCATCCACCTCTGCTCGGATATCAAACTTTTTGAGTTCTTTGACTATTTCATAGGCGTAGCCGTTGAATTTTTCACTCACCGGCAATACTACCGCCTGAGTAGGTGCAAGCCAAAGAGGGAATTTACCTGCAGTATGCTCGATAAGCAGTGCCACGAACCTCTCCATAGAACCAAACGGAGCTCTGTGAATCATTACAGGACGGTGCTTCTGATTATCGGCACCTGTATATTCAAGTTCGAAACGTTCAGGGAGATTATAGTCCACCTGAATCGTACCTAATTGCCAGCGCCTTCCTAAGGCATCCTTTACCATAAAATCCAGCTTCGGACCGTAGAAAGCAGCTTCACCAAGCTCAATCTTTGTTTTCAATCCCTTTTCCTCACACGCTTCAATAATTGCACGCTCAGCTTTTTCCCAGTTCTCGTCAGTCCCGATATATTTATCTCTGTCATTAGGATCGCGAAGTGATATCTGTGCTTCAAAATTATTGAAGTCTAACGCATTAAATATAATAAAAATAATATCAACTACCTTAAGAAACTCATCTTTTACCTGATCTGGTGTACAGAATATATGAGCATCATCCTGTGTGAAACCCCTTACACGTGTGAGTCCGTGAAGCTCTCCGCTTTTCTCATAACGATAAACTGTGCCGAATTCAGCTAGTCGCAGTGGTAAATCCTTATACGAATGAGGGAAAGCTTTATAAATTTCGCAGTGGTGGGGACAGTTCATCGGCTTCAATAAAAATTCTTCCCCCTCTTCAGGTGTTTGAATTGGTTTAAAAGAATCCTCACCATATTTTGCATAGTGACCGGATGTCACATAAAGCTGTTTATGTCCGATATGCGGTGTAATAACCTGATCATAATCAAAATCACGCTGAATTTTTTTAAGGAAATCCTCCAGACGCAACCTCAGTTGAGTGCCTTTAGGCAGCCACAGTGGAAGTCCCGATCCAACAGTTTGTGAGAATGTGAACAATTGCAGCTCTTTTCCGATCTTTCTGTGATCACGTTTTTTTGCCTCTTCAAGCAATACAAGATATTCATCAAGTAACTTCTTCTTGGGAAAAGTGATGCCATAAAGTCGTGTTAATTGCGGACGACTCTCATCACCACGCCAATATGCGCCTGCTGCCGACAAAACCTTTACTGCCTTGATATATGATGTATTAGGAAGATGCGGCCCTCTGCAAAGATCGGTAAATTTACCCTGTGTGTATGTAGTTATAGTTCCATCTTCCAGCTCGTTTATCAGCTCAACTTTATAGCTCTCATCACGTTCGGAAAACATTTTAACTGCTTCTGTTTTTGAAATACTTTTTCTTTGTATATCCTCTTTAGCAGCAATAAGCTCCATCATCTTTTTTTCGATGACTGGAAAATCAGACTCTTTAATTGAGACGCCTTGGCCGGGATCAACATCATAGTAAAAACCATTTTCTATAGCAGGGCCTATTCCAAATTTTATACCGGGATATAGCTCCTGCAAAGCTTCAGCCATAAGGTGAGCTGAAGAGTGCCAATAAGCATGCTTGCCCTCTTCATCTTCCCATTTGAGAATATTTACTTCAGAGTCGTTATCGATAGGACGTGTTAAATCCCATGTTTCACCGTTAACGCTTATTGCAAGTGCGTCCTGAGCCAGGCGACGACTGATGTCCTGAGCTATTTCTAATCCTGTAACACCTTTTTCATATTCCCTTACCGAAGCATCAGGAAATGTAATTTTAATCATTCTATTAAATTCTTATTCTTTTTAATATGCAAATGTAGTTATTTTGTGGAAATTAATTCTATTGCATACGCTTTATTATGCTATATGATTGCACGATACCTAGTTCTCCCGCTTTTCGAAGGTCATCAAGACCTTCCGATGTTTCTCCTATTGCCAGTCTTGAGATACCTCTGTTGAAATAGGCTTCAGTGAACTGTGGCTCGATTTCAATAGCTTTAGTATAATCAGCAATTGCAGCACGATAATCTTTTTCTATTGTAAATATCTCTGCTCGATTGTAATACGCGTAAATAAATTTGGGATCAATACGGATAATCTCTTCATATTCTCTTAGGATTTCGTCATATTTGACCGACTTTACTGATATTTCGGGTAATTTTGTCTTTCCTGCAATATCATTCAGAGCCCTGAGCTGGTTATTACTTGTAATATCAGAGAAAGCAGATTCACCTGACAATTGATAATCATACTCAAGCTGCTGTGTGCGCAATATTGCACGGGCAAAATATCCGACAAGCAAGTCAGGATTCAACTCAATTGCCTTATTCATATCTTTAATTGCATTTTCATAATCCTGAATCTGCACAAAGTCCATTCCTCTTCCAAAGTAAAGAGCGTAATTTTCAGGTTCTTTTTCAATCCTTGCCGAATAATCCTGTATAGATCGGAAATGAGTCTGGATCTGCATCTCATTTAAAGGAGCTTCATTATTGGTCACTTTCAGAATCCAGTCAAGATTGAGTCTGTTGTTAGACCTTTCAATTGTCTCTGAGTAATAAACAGGCCTGCGAACATCATGACCTTTCTCGTAGTAAGTAATAACGAATTTAGGTTCCAGCTCAACAGAGACATTCAGGTTTTGAACCCTCCCTCTGCTTTGTCGCTGATACTGTGTTGACTGCGACTTCTCCTCACCGGCAGTTACCAATAAGTTAAATTTCTCAATATCCGCATCGGTTTGCTCACGAGTTTCTTTCTTTTCATTAGCATCCGATGTAACATCTAACTCGGAGTTACTCACAGAAGCTTTATGAGCATTTGCTTCCAGGTTTCTTGCGAGGTTATAGTCCCTTTCAGCACCTCTCAGGTCATTTAACTCCCGTTTTAGCTGAGATCGCATATAATAACCAGTGAAAAATTCCGGGTGAGTTTCCAGCACCACATTAAGATCAATAAGCGAGCCTTCCGGATTACCTATCTCATTGTTAAGAATTGCCCTGTTAAGATGTGCAATGGTATTTTCAGGCTGCAGCTCAATCACCTTGTCAAAGTCTCTGATAGCCCTGTTATTATCAGCTACCTGAGCTCTCAGCAAGCCGCGATTGAAACGGGCAATCAGATTATTTTCGTCGAGCTCAATCACCCTGTCGTAATCAGCCATAGCACCTCTCAGATCGTTAAGATAGAATTTTACCAGACCTCTGTTTATATAGTTTCCTTCAAGGTAGGGATCAAGTCTTATAGCTTCATCAAAATCAGCAAGAGCCATATTATACTCTTCTTTGTGAAAATAAAGCAGACCTCGCGAAGAAAAAGATTGAGATGTATATGGATCAAATTCTATAGATTTATTAAGATCAGTCAATGCACTGGTTGTATCATTCATCTGCAGATACATTTGTGAACGAGCAAGATATCCAGGAGTATAATCGGGGAAACGGCGCAGTAAAACATCAAAAAACTTTTCAGCGATATCATACTGCTCCATCTCTATATTTACTATACCCATATTGACAAGCGTGATCCTGTCTTCCGGAAAAAACTCCAGACTTCGCTGATAATCTACTGCCGCTTCTTCGAAATTTTCCTGATTTTGCCTTGCTGCACCCCTAAGCTGGTAGGCAGCTGTATAATACGGATTGCGCTGCAAACAGGCAGATGCGTCCAGTTCTGCACCTTTGAAGTCATCAAGCATGAACTTTGAGACTGCTCTGAAATAATAGGGCTCTGCCAAATATGATTTTGCAGTAATTACCTGATTAAAATATTGAATTGCCAAAACATAATCTTCAAAATAAAGCGCATTCTTACCAATAATCATTACACGGTCGGTATCTACCTGCGCAATAGAAGAAAATGAGGAAAGCATTATAACGAAAGCTATAAGATATTTTTTCATTCTAAATTATTTGCAATACTAATATACAATATATTATCTGTTTAGATTATAGTTTTGTTTCAATAAGAGTGATTTTTCCTTTTTTCGTTTAAAACAAGGCTTGAGATTTATCTAAATGCTTTTAATAATCCTGCTGCCGTCTTCCAGCTCCTCTATTGATATTCTGACTGTGTTTTCGGGTAATAGCGACTCAACAAGCTCAGGCCATTCTATCAAACATAAATTTCCACTATAGAAGTAATCTTCATAGCCAAAATCATAAACTTCTTCGAGTTTATTTATACGATAGAAATCAAAATGATATATTGGCAGACCCTGCCCGTCTTTGTACTCATTAATTATCGCGAAGGTGGGACTTCCAACTGTTTCTGTTACTCCCAGTTCTTCACATAATGCTTTTATAAATGTAGTTTTGCCTGCACCCATACTCCCATGAAAAGCAAAGACTTTGTTGTCGCCCATAATGTTCAGAAACTCCCGTGCTGCAGATCTGATTTCATTTATATTTACTATTACAATTTCCACAATAGTCTATTTTGGATTTAATAAAATTATTGGTATCATCATCTCTTCCATTGAAATACCACCATGTTGAAAAGTATTCTCAAAATGGGTCTCAATTTGATTATAATTATTCGGATAGACAAAAAAATCGCGGTTGAGTGCAAATATATATCTCGTACTGATATTTGGTTCGGGCAGGCCATAATTCCCCGGATGAATAATATCAAATACTTTCTTTGGATCGTACGCCAGATTTTTGCCAAGTTTATATCGTAAATTGGTATTTGTTTCCCTGTCTCCAATTACTTTCAAACCATTTTTAACCCGTATTGAGCCATGGTCTGTTGTAATTACAGCTTTATAACCGGCTGCGGCTACTTTCTTAAGCAGCATAACTAGTGGAGAATGCAGAAACCATGACCTTGTTAGTGAACGGTATGAAGACTCGTCAGATACCAGTTCTTTCAGCATATTCGATTCACTCCTTGCATGTGAAAGCAAATCAATAAAGTTATATACAATAACATTAAGATCATAATTTTCAAGTTCTTTAAACCTGTCTGATAATTTATTCCCTTCTCTGTTAGTGCTCACTTTGTGATACGAAAAAGTATTTCTCCTGCCTGACCTATGAAAATGTGACCTAATAAGCTGGTCTTCAAATTTATTTTTATAGTCATCCTCCGCCTCATCTACCCAAAAATCAGGATACATCTCTGATATTTGGATTGGCGTTAGTCCTGAAAAGATGCTATTTCTAGCGTATGGTGTAGCTGTTGGCAGAATGCTGAAATATATATTTTCATTACAATCGAAGTTTTCATGAACTATATCTTTTACCACTTCCCACTGATCGAGACGGAAATTATCTATCAGAATAAAAAACAATTTATCACCTCTATCAAGAACAGGGAAAACATAATTTTTAAATAGCTCAAAACTGATTACCGGACCTCCCTGCCTACTATCTTTATCATTCAACTCCGTGTTTATCCAGCTTTTATAATTCTCTCTTACGAACTTTGCAAAAGATATATTAGCATCTGCCTTTTGCATTTCAGGCAATTCTTTAACGGGATAATCATATCGATCAAGTTCCACTTCCCAGAAAACCAGCTTTTTGTACAAATCTATCCAGTTGTCTGTAGTACGACAGGTTGCAATTGCTTCATTCAAGCTGCTGAACTCTTTCCTGTATGTATCTGATATTGTGTCTGCAACAAGTCTTTTTTTCTCGAGTATCTTTTTTATGGTTGTAAGTACCTGAGAGGGGTTAACCGGTTTAATCAGATAATCTGCAATTTTTTTACCAATCGCTTTATCCATAATACCTTCATCCTCACTTTTTGTGATCATCACAATAGGAACATTAGGTGAGATTTCCTTTATCTCTGTTAGAGTTTCAAGTCCTGTCAGACCTGGCATATGCTCATCCAGAAAAATTAAATCATAATTCCTGGAATTGCATTTTTCGATAGCGTCATGTCCGTTAGTAGCACATTCGGTAGTATATCCTTTTTCTTCCAGAAAAAGTATATAAGGTTTCAGGAGGTCTATTTCGTCATCGACCCAGAGAAATTGTGCTTTATTCATTTTTTATTATCACCAGGAATGCATGCTTACTCATGTGGGACAAATTTATGCATTTCCAAACTATCTCACAATCTTTTTCATATTTTTAGTAGACCTGGTCTTAACAGACTGATGTATACACGCTAACTTTTGAAATTAACAGCAGAATTTCTTTATTTAATACTGAACATTCTTTATTGTAAATAAAAAGTGTATTTTTGTAAGTACTAGAGTTATAAATTAGAATAAAAGGCTACCTGACAGAAGAACATAATCCGATAAAATAATTATCAATATTTATTACCTGCGTATGAAATTATTAAACCTTAATGCTGCTTTTTTATTATTGGCAATCATGTCAACGGCATGCACACAAAAGACAAGTGAAATTTTCAATGGCAAAGACCTGTCTAACTGGGAGTTTGTTGTTGAAAACAATGCAGTTCCTGCTGAAGATGTATATTCAGTAAATGATGGAATCATAACAATTAAAGGTGAGCCATTTGGCTACATGTATACAAAAGAAAAGTATACTGACTTTATTCTTAACCTGGAATACCGATGGGCAGGTGAAGCAAGTAACAGTGGCGTATTTTTTCTGATAGAAGAAACCACTAATCCATTTCCCAAAGGGATTGAATGCCAGCTAAAGGCTGATTTGGCAGGAGACCTGGTACTGCTTGCCGGAGCTGATCTGAACGAATATATACTTCCGGAAGGAGTCGATACCAGACCCGCTTTCCCTGTTATCGCAAAACAAAATCCATCGAGTGAGAATGCTACAGGTGAATGGAATAACGTTCAGGTTTCCGTAAAAGATGGCAATATTACTGTGACAGTGAATGGAGTATTGCAGAATATTGCATCCAGCAATGTTAAGGAAGGACATATAGGACTGCAGAGTGAAGGAAAAGAGATACAGTTCCGAAATCTGGTTATTAGTTAGAATACATTAACACCTGCACGATGACAATATCACCAAAATCAAAACAATATATCGATCAGGAAGAAAAGTATGGCGCTCACAACTATCACCCATTACCGGTAGTGCTGACACGTGGTAAAGGGTGTTATGTATGGGATGTAGACGGTAAAAAATATTTTGATTTCTTATCAGCATATTCAGCAGTCAATCAGGGTCACTGTCATCCTAAAATAGTAAACGCACTCAAAGATCAAGCTGAAACACTATGTCTCACTTCGCGCGCATTTTACAATGATTCACTTGGTCCATACGAACAATATATTCATGATTACTTTGGCTATGACAAAGTTCTGCCAATGAATACAGGTGCTGAAGGTGTTGAAACAGCACTCAAGCTGGCTCGTAAATGGGGATATCTGAAGAAAGGCATTCCTGAGAACAAAGCAATTATTGTTGCATGTGAAGGTAATTTTCACGGAAGAACAATTACAATAGTTTCAATATCTACTGATCCTGATGCACGTGCAGATTATGGCCCTTTTACTCCGGGAATAGAAATTATCCCCTATAATAATTCTGATGCACTTTCAGCAATTTTTCAGGAAAAAGGTGATTATATTGCAGGCTTCCTTGTAGAACCAATTCAGGGTGAAGCGGGAGTGTTTGTACCTGATGAAGGTTATCTGAAAGAGTGTTATGAGCTTTGTAAAAAACATAACGTCCTTTTTATCGCTGATGAAGTGCAGACAGGAATTGCCCGTACCGGTAAAGCACTTTGCTGTGACCATGAGGGTATCAGACCTGATATTGTAATTCTGGGTAAAGCCATTTCGGGTGGAGTATTGCCTGTTTCTGCAGTATTGGCTGATGATGATATCATGCTTACGATTGAACCCGGTCAGCATGGCTCCACTTTTGGAGGGTTCCCGTTAGCTTGTAAAGTTGCAACTGCCGCACTGGAGGTTGTAAAAGATGAGAACCTTGCAGAAAAAGCAGAATATCTTGGAAATATTTTCCGTCAAGAAATAGCCGGGATTAAAAGCCCATTTATAAAGGAGATTAGAGGAAAAGGCTTGCTCAACGCGATTGTAATTGAACCTCAAAACGGGAAAGAGGCATGGGATGTATGCCTTAAGATGGCAGAGAATGGTTTACTTGCAAAACCTACACATGGTCATATTATCCGTTTTGCACCTCCCCTGATAATTACTGAAGAGGAATTAATTGAAGCCATTGGCATAATAGCTAATACTCTTAATTCACTTGAATAAGAATCAGTTCCCAATAAACATAATAATGTAAACTGAACATGCAGACTACCTCTAAACTTCTAATGGTTCGTCCGGCTCGTTTTGCTTTTAATGATGAAACGGCAAAGAACAATTTTTTTCAGAAGAAGACTGTATTGTCAGAACAGGAATCTGAACAGGACAGAATTGCAGAAGATGCACTAAAAGAGTTTGATGCTTTTGTGAAACTTCTGAAAGCGAATGATGTTGACGTTACAGTTGTACAGGACACGCCTGAGCCACATACACCTGATTCAATATTTCCGAACAACTGGTTTTCTTCTCATTTTTCAGGTGAATTGGTTCTCTATCCAATGTTTGCTCCAAATCGGAGATTAGAAAGAAAATCACATATCCTCAATCTGCTGAAAAGAAATATGAATCACCGGAAAGTGGTAGATCTTACATTCTGGGAGAATGAAGGTGAGTTTCTTGAAGGAACAGGCAGTATGGTCTTTGACAGGCGCAAAAAAATTGCATATTGCTGTCGTTCACCCCGAACTTCAGAGAAAGTACTAAATGATTTCTGCTCCAGGATGAATTTTCAACCTGTTGTATTTGATGCAGTTGATAAAGATGATAATAAGATTTATCACACAAATGTGATGATGGAGATTGGTATGCAGGTTGCTGTAATTTGTCTTGAATCGATTAAAGATGAATATGAGCGAAAAAGGGTTATTTCACAGTTAAACTCAACCGGCAAAATCATAGTTGATATATCTTTAGATCAGGTATCACAGTTTGCGGGTAATATGCTTGAAGTGAAAAGCAGAAATGGTAACCCGTTAATGATTATGTCTGCTTCAGCCCATAATTCCCTGACAGCCTCACAGGAAAATATCATATCAACATATAATAAAATAGTAACTGCAGATTTAGATACAATAGAGAAAAATGGAGGAGGATCTGCACGATGTATGCTGGCTGAGATTTTTTATTAGGCTTAATGTTATTTTAAGCTGTTAACAATATAATTCACATTATTTTTGCTTTCTTTGCTATGTAGAGTTTTCAACCTAATTAATCAAACAAAACTATGTCATTTAAATCAGAACTAAAAGAATTTTTAATGCGCGGCAGCGTTGTGGATATGGCCGTGGGTATTGTAATTGGAGGAGCTTTCGGAAAGATTGTTACCTCATTCGTGAATGATATTCTAATGCCTCCTCTTGCATTACTTGGGGGACAGGGACAATTCACAGACCTGAAGCTTGTCTTAAAACAGGCAGTTATGGAAGGCGCCGAGGTGATTACTCCTGCAGTAACATGGAATTATGGCGCATTTATTCAGTCTGTTGTGGACTTTGCAATTATCGGAACAGCAATTTTCCTTGTTATCAAAGGTATGAATTCACTAAAGAGGAAAAAAGAAGAGGCGCCGGCTCCTGAAGCTCCGCCTGAACCAACCAAGGAAGAGAAACTTCTTACAGAGATTCGCGACCTGCTGAAAACTAAATAAAGTTTTCACTGTAAAGTAAGAAGATAAATTCAGACAAAGAAAAGTTCATTAATAGTCCCGGCCATTTTAAGCCGGGACTATTTTTTCTCACATTACAGGGATTTATTCAAAGCATTAGTGGTGGAATATCCTGACATTTCAGGTACATTCTCCAAAGCCTCCTCAATAAAATATAAGCCGGATATGAAGAGATTATGAAGGTAATATGAGGAGGATTTGGATGAGGTACGGTCAATTTATAGATTATCTTCCTCTGAAGCATCTTTATTTAACATAATTTCCGAAATCAATATTTTTAATAAACATAGAATAACAGAAAAATATTTTGTTATTTTTGTAACCAATCCATAGAAGTTGGAGTCCTATTTACGAAAACTAAAACATTTACATTTAAAACAAATAATTATGGAAGGTTTATTGATCCCGATAATTGCAATCATATGCACAATTGGATTGCCTATTATCACAGGTTTAGTATTAGGATTACGATGGATGAAAACGAGGAACGAAGAGCGTATGGGCTTAATTAATCAGGGAATCATACCTCCCGATACTCCCAAAAGAAAATCTGATCCCAATAAAATGGTTTCACTAAGAAACGGAATTGTTTTAATTTCACTGGGTATCGGAATTATTGTTGGATTTTTATGTTCAGAATACCTGGTTATAGGACATGGAAATGAGTTTTGGGTTACAGGTGCAAGCGTGGTATTTTTCCTTGGAATTGGCTACTTGGTATATTTTCTGGTGACACAGAAAATGCCTTTGACGAAACAAAAAGCAGAGCTGGAACAGGAATAACTCTTTGCAATGAACGAGAATCATCGTGTGCAACAAGTACTTTC
This sequence comes from Fermentimonas sp., assembly GCA_028683355.1. Classification (GTDB taxonomy): domain Bacteria; phylum Bacteroidota; class Bacteroidia; order Bacteroidales; family Dysgonomonadaceae; genus Proteiniphilum. Next base: position 23,626 of record JAQUIZ010000014.1, on the reverse strand, counting down.
AGGCAACACTTCCGCATTCTCTTACTTTGTTGAAACATATCAGGATATGGCAATTACAATCGCCTACCGGATTTGCGGCAATATGCAGGATGCGGAAGATGTAGTGCAGGAGAGTTATGTAAAAGCTTACAGAAATCTGCACAGTTTTCGCTCAGAGAGTAAATTCTCAACCTGGTTGTACCGTATAGTTTATAACACGGCAGTTACACATACAAAAACGCAAATGTGGCTTAGTACGAGGGAAACAGAAGTTGAAAATGCAGTACAGATTGGTTCAAGTACTCTTGAAATCAAAATAGAAGATATTGAACGTAATGAAATGGTTGCCGACATTTTACAAAAGATACCTAAAGGTGATGCCCTATTGCTAACTCTCTACTATATGGAAGATAATCCAGTAAAAGAGATCGCTAACATTACCGGGTTGAATGAGTCTAATGTGAAGGTTAAATTGTTCCGCGCAAGGAAACTGTTTAAGGAGTTGCTAATAAAGCATTACCGGGATGAAACGGAAAATGTTTTTGTAAATTAATTAACAAGGAAAGTTATAATGGAAAAGTATGATACATATAATGAAGAGGAAGCAATCAGAAAGATGCTTAAATCTTCAAAAATAGAGGCTCCCGAAAACCTGAAGTATAGGATTATGCATCAGATTGAGACTGAAAAAGCATTTACGTCACAAAAGATTAATGAGCAAGTCTCAACTAAAAAAGCTAGTGGAAATGTTCTTAAAGACCTGACATCGATTTTCGGAACTATGTATGGCGTATTAGCTGTAATAATTGCGGTAGCTTACTTTGTCAGAGGAGAAGAGTTTCTGTTGTCTCTTCAGTTCTGGGGTTCAATAGTTTTTACAGCATCGATATTCAGCCTTTTATGGTTAATATCAAGACTGGACGCAAATCTAAGAGAGAAGAGATCAACCAGTAATTTGAATCAAAAAAACAACTCTGAACAATAGTATTATCGAACGGCAAATACTATTCTTTTAATAACATCTCACGTGCCTTCTGTAATATTTCGGGAGATTCTGCTGGAGGGAAATGTAAATCAAGTGATTTGAAAAGCTCAAGGATAATATCACCCACTGCTACACGTGCAAAAAACTTTTTATCTGCGGGAATTACATACCATGGCGCATAATGTCTTGATGTTTTCTGTAGCATTTCCTCGAAAGCATTAGTATATTCGTCCCATTGCGACCTGGCTTGTAAGTCAGAAGAACTAAACTTCCAGTTCTTATCTGGTTCATCTATACGGGAAATAAATCTCTCTTTCTGCTCTTCTTTTGAAATATTCAGGAAGAATTTCAATATTCTCATGCCATTATTATAGAGATGTTTCTCTATTGCATTTATACTTTCATATCTATCATCCCAAAAACTCTGATTGATTTTTTCAACCGAGCCAAAACCCGGAATACGCTCATTAAGTAACCATTGAGGGTTAACTTTAGTTGCGAGTACATTTTCGTAGTGAGATCTATTAAAAATCTCTATCATACCCCTTTGAGGCAATGCTTTATAATGACGCCAGAAATAATCATGCTCCAATTCGTTCTTAGTAGGAGTTTTAAAACTATGAACAACACAACCCTGAGGATTGATTCCTGACATAACATGACGGATTACCCCATCCTTACCGGCAGCATCACGGGCCTGCAATATGATTAAAAGAGAGTACCTGTCATCTGCATAGAACATCTCCTGAAATTTCTCCAGTTCTTTAATGTTCTTTTTTATCTCTTCTTTTGCAGTTTTCTTGGTAAATCCTCCATCCTCAATAGTTGGGAAGTCACTAAGTTTAATTTTTGAATTCTCTTTTACATGAAGCTTACTGTAATCAAAATTCATATCTTTATGTATTGGTTAAAAAAGTTTCATTGGTAATTTGTGTAGTTCTGCAAAATACATATCTGACAAACTATATCCCTTTCAATAACTCCTTATAGCGACTTTCATCAGAAATTATTTTAAGGCCTTCGAGATAAATATCGTTTTCATCATTAATTATCCTGTAGAAAGCCGAAGAATCATACAGATCCCTGGCTATCAAAGCCTTTAACTGAACAAATATAAGATTCTGCGATTTTAGGAACTCTTCTTCATTCCACTCGACATCAACTTCACCGGCAATTGTTTTTAGTCTACCTACCAACTCATCTGCAATTCTATAACCTTTATTGAATTTAATAACATCGGGATATTTATCTAAAAGCACTCTGCGATTATTATCAACTTCAGCAATTGCAGCCCTGTTAATCACCCCTCTTGCATTTAAATTAGCATGAAACATTGTACCTGAAGTAGTGTCTATAGGCACAAAATAATCAGGCATTATTCCTCCGCCGCCATATACTGTTCGCTCGTTTATAAGAGTCTTATATTTTAATGAGTCAGGGAAATGGATACTATCTACTTCAAAAAGCTCCCCTTGATTATATCTGTTAATAAAATCCTGATTATAAGCTTCGATGTTACCCTCTTCGTAAGGTTTCTGAATGCTTCTTCCCGAAGGAGTATAATATCTTGCTACTGTGAGGCGAATCATAGTACCGTCAGGCAGAGGCAGCTGACGTTGAACAAGGCCCTTTCCAAAAGTTCTTCTTCCAACTATTACCCCTCTGTCCCAATCTTGAATAGCACCTGCAAGAATTTCACTTGCAGAAGCAGAAGATCCGTTTACTAAAATTACCAGATTTCCACCATTCAGTTCATCCAATCCTGTAGCATTCATTGTGTATCTGGGTTGATTCTTACCTTCGGTATATACAATCACTTTACCATCACCCAGGAATTCATCAACAATCTCGTTGGCAGTCTGTAATATCCCTCCCCCATTATCAGTAAGATCAAGGAGCAGATGCTTCATACCCTGTGTTCTGAGATTTCTTTCTGCTGCTTTAAACTCATCTGCTGAAGTGACACCAAATCTGCTTAATCTAATATAACCAATATCATCAGACACCATATATGCAGCATCAATACTGGTAATAGGAATTTTATCCCTTACAATTCTGAACTCAATCAACTGAACAGCTCCACGCCTCAAAACCTTTACATTAACGGTAGTGCCTTTAGGACCGCGCAGCATCTTCACCACATTCTGATTATTCATTTCCACTCCGGCTATCAGAGTATCACCTACATATATAATCTTATCTCCTGGTAATATCCCTACTTTCTGTGAGGGCCCACCTGATATCACTTCCATCACGTAAAGTGTGTCAGTGAGCATATTGAATGATATACCAATACCATCAAAATTGCCCTGTAGAGGTTCATTCATTGCTTTAACCTCTTCTTCATTAAGGTAACTTGAATGAGGATCCAGTTCACTTAACATCGCTCTTACAGCTGCATCCGTCAGTTTCTTAGAATCTACATCATCCACATACAGGTTATTGATAAGTTGCAGTGTGCGTTCCAGTTTTAATCCTTCAGGACTTGGTCTGAATTGTGCTGATGCGCTAACTGAGATAAGTATTGCACAAAGTGCAATTCCAATTTTATTATTTAGCATTTGTCTAATTTTGTAGGGTCATTAAATCAAATAATTCATCCCCTTTGGAATAAAACTACTGATATCGCGTCCATACCGAAGCAGTTCTCTTACATGTGAGGAACTAACATGAGTAAGAGCAGGTTCAGTGAATAATACAAACGTTTCTATTCCTGAAATAGTTCGGTTCATATCTGCAATAGTTTTTTCATACTCAAAATCAATTACCGACCTGATTCCCCGCAATATGTATCGTGCTCCGGCCTTTTCGGCAAATTCGATAGTTAAGGTATTGTAACTTTGTACACTTACACGTGGTTCTTCTTTATATAGTTCACGAATCATTTCAATCCGCTTTTCTAAAGAAAAATAGGATTTCTTTGATTCATTGACACCGATTGCAATAATAATCTTGTCCATAATCAGTAGCCCTCTGCGCACTAGAGACTCATGGCCGATAGTAAACGGATCAAAAGTACCCGGAAAAACAGCGATCCGTTTATTTTCCGGTACTTGTTTATCTGCTTTTATATTGTTCATAACGCAAATTAACTCATTATGGAATAAAAAACATTAAAGTTATAACTATGCAACAACATCCTCTTCAACAACCAGATTGTCGATGATAAATGTTTGTCTTTCCGGTGTGTTCTTCCCCATATAAAATTCAAGCAGTTCTTTTAAGAGGTCCTCTTTCTTCATTGTCACTTTATCAAGTCGGATATCTTCCCCTATAAAGTTTCTGAATTCATCTGGAGATATCTCTCCCAAACCTTTAAATCGTGTTATCTCAGGATTAGGGCCAAGCTCATTAATTGCATTTACACGCTCTTCTTCTGTATAACAATAAAGAGTTTTTTTCTTGTTCCTTACTCTGAACAGTGGTGTTTGAAAAATATATACATGACCTTTTTTAATGAGGTCAGGAAAAAACTGAAGGAAGAATGTCAGTAATAAGAGTCTGATATGCATACCGTCAGTATCTGCGTCTGTAGCAATAATAACCTTATTATAACGCAGGCCATCCATATTTTCTTCAATATTCAGTGCAGCCTGAAGCAGATTAAACTCTTCGTTCTCGTAAACAATTTTCTTTGTCAATCCGAAACTGTTAAGAGGCTTGCCACGAAGACTAAAGACTGCCTGTAGATTAGGATTCCTGCTTTTTGTTATTGATCCGCTGGCAGAATCACCCTCAGTTATAAAAATAGATGTCTCCTCTCGCTGATCACCTTTTGCATCGTTATAATGAATCCTGCAATCTCTAAGTTTCTTGTTGTGCAGATTAGCCTTTTTCGCTCTCTCACGGGCAAGTTTAGTTACCCCGGCAATAGCTTTTCTCTCTTTCTCTGAATCCTGTACCTTTTTTTGTAATTTTTCAGCAGTATCAGGATTCTTATGAAGATAGTTATCAAGTTCTTTCTTAAGAAAGTCATTGATATACTTATTTATAGTAACACCATTTGGTTCCATGTCTTTAGAACCAAGTTTGGTTTTTGTCTGCGATTCAAAAACCGGTTCTTCCACCTTAATACTAATGGCTGCTACGATGCCGTTTCTAATATCTGAATATTCGTAATTTCGGTCGTAAAACTCTTTAATAACACGTGCAGTTGCTTCGCGGAAAGCAGCAAGGTGAGTACCCCCCTGTGTGGTATGCTGACCATTCACAAAAGAATAATACTCTTCGCCATATTGATTAGTATGCGTTATTGCAACTTCAATATCCTCACCAAAAAGATGAATGATTGGATAAAGCTCCTCTGAAGTCAGATTTTCATTCAGAAGATCTTCAAGTCCATTCTTTGAGCTGTAATTTTTACCATTGAAGTTGATGGTGAGTCCGATATTCAGGAAAACATAATTTTTAAGCAAAGGCTCAATATGTTCTTCACGATAATGGTAGTCACCAAAGATTGCAGCGTCGGGAGTAAACTCTACTCTGGTACCGCTGGAATTTTTTGATGGCTCTAACTCCCCGTCGCTTAAAAGAGTTCCTTGTGTAAATGTAACCGTTTTTGACAGTCCATCTCTTGAACTTACCATTGAGAAACTAGAAGACAAGGCATTTACAGCCTTGATACCAACCCCATTGAGACCTACAGACCTTTTAAATGACTTTGAATCATACTTGGCCCCTGTATTCATTTTGGAACATACATCCTTTACTTTGCCAAGCGGTACACCACGACCATGGTCCTGTACTATAACACTCTCGTTCTCAACAACAACTTCGATTGTTTTCCCAAAACCAGTCATAAACTCATCTATTGAGTTATCGAGGACCTCTTTTAGAAGAACATAAATACCATCGTCTGCCGATGCCCCATCACCAAGTTTTCCGATATACATTCCGGGGCGACGGCGGATATGCTCTTTCCACTCCAGTGTGACTATATTTTCTTCCTGATAATTATCTTGTAATATCTTTAATTCTTTTTCTGTTTCGTTCACTTTTTACTCTCCTTTAAATATTTTTTATAAAGGCTCTTCTCCTCTTGTGCTGCTCAAACTCTAAACCATTCCATAGTGAATGAACTCTGCTGTTATCTTCAAGTTCAATATTACTTTCAGCCATTGTCATTCCCAACTTGTTAGCAGCAGGAATAAACTCGTTGAACATCAATGCGTTGACACCTTTACCCTGGTACTCCGGATCTACTGCCACTATAAGCAAGTCGAGAATTCCATTATGCCCCTTTCCTTTCAATGCTTTGTAGAGATGATACCATCCATTGGGGAGGAATCTCCCTTTTGCTTTTCTCAATGCTTCAGACATGCTTGGCAATCCTATTCCTACACCTACCAGCTTGTTATCATTCTGTCTAAGAACTAAAGTCACAAACTCCAGTCGTATCATCGGAATATACATATCCACATAGTAATCTATCTGTCTTTCACTCAGCTCCACATAACCGTAGAGATCCTTATAGGCTTTGTTTATTAGGACGAACATCTCTCTTGCATACGGGTAAACATCCTGTTTTCTGTCGAAATGTTTTACGATCAGTCCAAATCTTCGCTTGATCACTTCGGCCATTCTGGAAAAACGCTCTGGAACTTCAGGCGGAATCTGAATTAGAAATTCAAGCCAATCTTTATCTTTAACGTATCCCAATCTTTCCAAATGCTTAGGATAATATGGATAATTGTAGATAGTTGCCATTGTACCCAATCTGTCATATCCCTCAATCAGCATACCTTCATGATCGAGGTCGGTGAATCCCAAAGGACCATGGATCTTCTCCATACCCCTTGACCGGGCCCAGCTTTCTGCTGCGCCAAAGAGTGAATCCACCACATCTTCATCATCTATAAAATCAACGAAACCAAACCGTGCATACTTCTGATTCCATCTTTCATTTGATTTAAAATTAATGAGTACTCCAATTCTGCCAACTATTTCACCATCTCTATAGGCAAGGAAGTAAGTAGCATCACAGTGGTCAAATGCCGGATTCTTGCTCCTGTTAAGAGTCGCTCTCTCATCGTAAATCAATGGTGGTACAAAATATTCATTTCCTTTATAGAGATCGATACCAAAATGGATGAACTTCATTAAATCATCCTTAGAAGTGACTTTCTTTATTATGACTGACATATCTGATTATTTCTATTGGTTACACTCTTTGATACAAACACAAAGATAATGATTTTTTCATTTAACTATAATTCAAAAAATTATTCTTTAACCCTCATCACGTAATGCTCCCATCTGTCAACAACATCAATTACATAGTTTACGGTTTCGTCTCCTCTGAAGTATCCGTTATTACATACAGGATCATTGTAATACTGCTCAAGGCGTTTCAGTTGAATATATCTTTCTACATTTCCATCCCAAATATCCGGATCAGCACCATATTTTTCTGCAAGAGCTCTCGCATCAAAGATATGCCCTATACCTCCGTTATAGGCTGCTAGTGCCATTTTCACCTGCTCTTTTGGATCGTCAATGGGACTAAAAACATTTAAGAGCATTTTCAGGTATTCTGATCCTGCACGAATATTAGACTCGGGATCAAACAGCTGTTCTATCACCACGCCTAAAGACTCTGCGGTAGAAGGCATTAACCCCATTAATCCGGCAGCACCCGCCCACGAGCTGCTACCGCTGTCAAATGTTGACTCCTGATATGACACTGAAGCAAGTAAACGCCAGTCAATCCCTGTCTGTTCGCCATACCGCCTGAAATACACATCATAAGGTGAGATAACCCCCAGACCCAAATTGTCATTAACGGATAGTTGCCTGATTTCAGTATATCCTTTTGCTTCTTCAAAATAGCGTTTTTCTATTCTCAGGTAAGCAGGTTCAGCTTTAGTCCTTTCAAACCACCTGTTTAACGAATCAGCAAGAATTGTACTGTTTTTTCTCACAATCCACGAAGACCTTTGATCAAAGCTTATCGGAAGATGAACATCAAGATTTCTGAAATAGGTTTGGTTAAATTTAGCAAGATCATCATCCGAAATCGTATACTCGATCTCACCTCTCGAAACCATACGTATAAGATCTTCAGTTACCAGTGAATCACCATCAGCTTTGTCAATAACAATACCTCCTCCAAGTTCGCTATCAAGATTTTCTATTCTGTCAAAATGCTTTGAATTATCAACTACTGTAACCTTTTTACCGATAAGTTCCACAACATCTGTGAGCATAGAATCAACCTGTCTCACCCTTTGTACCAAAACCTGGTGGGATATCTGCATGAATCCTGCATAAAGAAAGGAATCCTTCATCTCGTTTGTAACGGGTAGATTGTAAGCAATTAAATCACCATCACCATTATGAAGCATATTGATCATTTCATCCGAATTCTCAGCTACAATTATATGAGGGGTAATTCCATGATGTCTGCAAAAATCAGAAATCAAATCATAATGATAACCCATTGGCTGATCACGATATATAAAATATGAAGTTGAAGTGTTCAGTGTCAACACACGCAGTGTATCATCTTGTAATATTTGCGGGAAGTCATATGCAAGCTCTCCCTTACTCCATTTTCCACAAGAAAGACAGAAAACCCCAAGAACCAGAGAAAATAATATTATTTTATTCATATTAATGCCATCTATTCTGCATTATCAGCCATATAATTAGCAAATATAGGAGAAAATAAGGGAGAAAAACATTATATTTGTGAAAATCGATTAAATTAAATGAAAACCAAATACTGCGCATGTATTTGTTACCTTATTTTTGGCTTCACATGTAATATCTGTGCACAAACTGGCAACTGGCGCGAATATATAATGCAACTCACCGAAGAAGAACAGGTTGATCCTGACGCTATTGACAATATGTATGAAGAGTTGCTATATCTTGAAAATAATCCGATGAATCTTAACGAGGTTTCTCAGGAGCAACTTGAGCGCTTGCCGATACTGTCAGCAGATGAAGTCACTTCAATTATTCAGTTTATAAAAAGAAACAGGCCACTTATGACTATTTATGAATTGCGCAACGTGCCTTATCTTAAATTTAATACTGTTCAATTAATTCTTCCATTTTTTTACGTGGGAGAGCCTGAAAAAGACAGAATCGGAGAACCTGATATCAAAAAGACAAAAAACATAATAAAGTACGGCCGGCATGAAATACAACTCCGTTTTGACAAAACACCCACTCCCCGGGCCGGCTACGGCGAATTTACCGATAGCATTCTTGAACGCTATCCAAACCGTGAATACCAGGGAGAAAATTTTTATACATCACTCCGGTATTCTTTAAAATATAATGATAAAATTGAAGCTGGCTTCACAGCCGAAAAAGATGCGGGTGAGCCTTTTCTTAAACCATCTTATCCAAAAGGCTATGATCATTACGGAGTACATTTTATTTTAAGGGATGTGGGTAAATTAAGCACTCTGGCATTGGGAGATTATCGCCTTTCATTCGGGCAAGGACTTGTACTTAATAACGACTTCTCAGGAAGCAAATCCTGGGGTATAGACAATATCACCAAACGAACACTGTCTCCGAAACGACACTTCTCTACTGCAGAGAGTAACTTCTTCAGGGGTGGTGCTGCAGTATTTGATTTTGGCAGATTCTCATTAACTGCATTTTATTCCAATAAAAGCATTGATACAAATATTTCTGATGAAGGTTATATCACTTCTTTTAAAGTTGATGGATTACATCGTACAAAATCTGAGATAGAAAAGAAAAAGAATAGCAGTGAACAAGTTACAGGTGCCAATTTAAACTTCCGAAGAAATCGGTTTCAGGCAGGGATCAGCGGATTATATCACAATTACAGCAGAATATTCAACCCTGCTAAACGTGATTATAATGCCTATTATTTAAGAGGCTCTGAAAATTTTAATGCCAGTATCGATTATTCATATCAGCTACCGGGTTTTATTTTTGCAGGGGAAACGGCTATTGCTAAAAATGGCGCTGTTGCAACAATTAATTCAGCACAATATCGTCCTGCAACAGATATGTCTTTCACACTACTTTACCGTTATTTCCCTATTACATACAATGCTTTACATGCTCAGGCATTTTCTGAAGGCAGCAGAATCCAGAATGAGAACGGACTCTTTATAGGAGCTGTTTTTAAACCTTTCAAACGGTTCATGGTAAACACTTATATGGATTTTGTCAGGTTTCCATGGAAAAAGTATGGAGTAGATGGACCATCAAAAGCACTGGATTTTTACCTTAGGGGTACTTACACTCTTTCACAGCAATCTTTTCTTGAGGCTAGGTGTAAATTTAAAATGAAAGAGAAGAACCTGGATCACCCTGAACATGAGAATAAGTCTGTTTTACCATACACTACAAATAAACTTCGCATAAGGTATAATCGTGAATTCGATAACGGCTGGGAACTACGATCGACGGCAGATTTTGCCCAATACAGTGCCAGATATCAGCCTGATGAAAACGGAATAATGATTTCTCAAAATATCGGATACAGGGGAGAAAGACAACTAAAAGGAGATGCTTATCTTGCATGGTTTAATACTGAAACATATAATTCACGGCTTTACTCATATGAAAGAAATATATTAAGTACGTTCTATATGCCTTTTTTCTACGGAAAGGGAATCAGACTGGCACTCTCAGCTAAATATGAAATCACATCACATCTGACATTCTCTGTCAAGGCGGGTTATACAAATTACTTTAACCGAGATGTTATTGGCTCCGGCACAGAACAGATAAACGGAAATAGCAGAACAGATATCTTCACCTACTTAAGATGGAAATTCTAAATGTTGCAGTCTGTCACATCTTAAGATGTCGATAGTTTTTTGTATTTTTGCCCTCAAATTCTGATATATATGCCCAACCCATTACTCCAAATAGATTCTCTTACAAAAAGCTTTGGTGACCTTTTACTCTTCAAGGATATTTCTTTCGGAATAGCTGAGGGAGATAAGATAGGACTGATTGCTGCAAATGGATCGGGTAAAACCACTTTGCTTAATATCATTTCCGGCAAGGAGCCTTATGATAGCGGCAGAGTTGTATTTCGTAATGATATCAGGATGGATTATCTTGAACAGTCCCCTGAATTTAATCCTGAGTTAACTGTACTGGAGGCTTGTTTCAGTGCAGATAATGCGGTCGTTAAGCTGATTGCAAGATACGAAGACATCATTTCCTCCGGTAACCAGAATGATCTTTCTCACATAATGGCCGAAATGGATCTGTATAACGCCTGGGATTATGAGCAGAGGATAAAAAATATTTTATCGCAATTAAAGATATTCGACTTCCACCAGAAGATTGGTGAACTGTCCGGCGGTCAGATTAAACGTGTTGCTTTAGCAAATGTGCTTATCAGTGAGCCGGAGCTGGTTATACTTGATGAGCCTACTAATCACCTCGACCTGGAAATGGTTGAATGGCTGGAAGAGTATCTCTCTAGAAACAATATCAGTTTGCTTATGGTTACTCATGATCGCTATTTTCTTGATCGTGTATGTTCACAGATAATTGAAATTGACGATAAGCAGGTCTACTCCTACAAAGGTAACTACTCATATTACCTGGAAAAAAGAGACGAGCGTATTTTTGCACAGAATACTGAGGTATCCAGAGCTGAGAACCTTATGAGGAAAGAACTCGACTGGATGAGACGTCAGCCTCGGGCAAGGGGCACTAAATCCAAGTCCAGAATCGATGCTTTTTACTCGTTAGAAGAAAAAGCCAAAAAGCAACGTGAGGAGAAGAGTATTCAGCTTAATTCAAAAGGTTCATATATAGGGAAGAAGATCTTCGAGGCAAAGCATGTGACTAAGAGTTTTGATGATATTAAGATTACAGAAGATTTTAATTATCACTTTACCAGATATGAGAAAATGGGTATCGTTGGTAATAACGGCACCGGCAAATCCACCTTCATAAAGATGCTTCAGGGTGTTGAAAAACCGGATGAAGGATATTTCGAAATAGGAGAAACAGTAAATTTTGGGTATTATAGTCAGGACGGTCTTCAGTTTGATGAACAGAAAAAAGTAATTGATGTGGTTACTGACATTGCTGATGTCATTGACCATGGTGATGGCAAAAGACTTACCGCTTCTCAGTTTCTACAGCACTTTATGTTTCCGCCTGAGAAACAGCACAATTATGTATATAAACTTAGTGGTGGTGAAAAAAGGCGACTTTATCTGTGTACCGTACTTATTACTAATCCCAATTTCCTGGTTCTTGATGAGCCTACAAACGACCTTGATATTATAACTTTAAATATTCTGGAGGAGTATCTTGCCTCATTCAAAGGGTGTCTGATTGTTATTTCTCATGATAGATATTTTATGGACAAGGTGGTGGACCATCTTCTTGTCTTTCATGGCAATGCAAACATACAGAATTTCCCGGGCAACTATACTCAATACAGAGAGTGGAAAATTGAGGAAGATAAAAAACAACTTGAGGAGACTAAAGTAGTAAGAACTGAATCTGAGTCGACCGACAGCAGGAAAAAAGATGATGTCAAGACCAAACTAACCTTTAAAGAAAAGCGTGAATTTGAATCACTTGAGAAGGAAATAGAAGATCTGGAAGCTGAGAAAGATACTCTAAGTGATGAGATTTCTTCCGGCGAACTAAATACGGACGAACTGTTGAATAAGTCGAACCGCCTAACAGAATTACTGAACCTGATTGATGAAAAAACCATGCGCTGGCTGGAGCTGAGCGAGATTTAGAATCATTCCAAATAGCTTGCCTTGAATCCTCCAATTTTTATTTAAGTATAGAAATTATTATTTTTGTATTGATACTTTAATGCTATGCAAAATTACTCACTAATTAACCAAAGCATTAATTGATTCGAATTCCGACCATTTACAACTATGCAGTGAACTTTATAACAAATAATAAAATACAAATATGAAAAGTTTAAAAGGAACACAGACCGAAAAGAATCTTATGACTTCTTTCGCGGGGGAATCTCAGGCACGTATGCGTTACACCTATTTTGCAAAACAGGCTAAAAAAGAGGGTTATGAGCAAATTGCAGCTATCTTCCAGGAGACTGCCAACCAGGAACAGGAGCATGCAAAAAGAATGTTCAAATACCTGGAAGGTGGCATGGTAGAGATAACAGCCACATTTCCGGCAGGTGTAATCGGAACCACAGCAGAGAATCTTAAAGCTGCAGCGGAAGGCGAAAATGAGGAATGGACAGATATGTATCCAAAATTTGCCGATATAGCAGAAGAAGAAGGATTTAAAGAAATCGCCACCATGTACAGAATGATTGCAAAAGCTGAAGCAATACATGAAGAGCAGTATAATAAACTCATGGAGCGAGTAATTAATGGTTCAGTATTCGAACGTGAGGAAGAGATAGAATGGCAGTGCCGTAACTGCGGTTATGTAATAAAAAGCAAAAAAGCTCCAAAAAAATGCCCTACATGTCTTCATGATCAGGCTTATTTCGAACCTAAAAACGATAAATATTATTAATCGTTAGTGATATATTGATCTTAAGAGCACATTCTTACGGGGATGTGCTTTTTTTTATGCCTGATTGATATTAATTTTGCAGATTATTTCAAAATTTATGGAGTACAACGAACTTTTTGCGCGCACCGAACTTTTAATAGGATCCGAAGCTATGCAACAGATAGCTTTAAAAAAAGTCATACTGTTTGGTGTGGGGGGAGTTGGCAGCTGGTGTGCTGAAGGACTTATCAGAAGCGGGATAATGAATCTCACTATTGTCGACTCTGACCGTGTGGCAGTGGCTAATATCAATAGACAGCTTCCGGCAACTACAACTACAATCGGTAAATTAAAGGTGGATGTGCTGAAAAAGCGACTTCTAGAAATCAATCCCACTGCTGTGATTACAGCAATACCTGAAATTTATGATTCTGAATCATCCTGTTCGTTCCATCTTGAAGAGTTCGACTACATTATCGATGCAATCGATTCTCTCTCTAATAAGGTCCACCTTCTTGTTACAGCATCAAAAACAGACGCTGTAACTTTCTCTTCAATGGGAGCAGGACTAAAACTGGATCCCCAGAAGATCAGAGTAACAGAGTTTTGGAAAGTCAGGGGTTGTAAACTGGGTGCAGCACTCAGAGAAAAAATGAAAAAAGGTGAGAAACCGGCAAAGCCAATTATCTGTGTATATAGTGAAGAGATTCAGAAAAACAGGGGAGAAAATGCCTTGATTAATGCTGATGAAAATGGCAGCTTCAGGAAAGCACGTATTAATGGAACAATGGTGCAGGTAACCGCTGTATTCGGTTTCACGCTTTCCGGACTCGTAATTCAGGATATTATAGATAAAGTCAACTCAAAAAGCGCCTCTTTCGATTTTATTGAAACCGAAGTTGCTAACGGCCATTTAGAAAACAGTTTAACTGTAACTCCATAAAAAATTCTTAACTTTGCGTCATTGGTAAGTAAAACAACATTATGAACATCGAACATCTCCTTCAGGAAGCCATTATAGGTGCAATCAAGAAACTATACAATGCAGATGTTGAGGAATCTCAAATAACGCTGCAGAAAACAAAAAAAGAGTTCAAGGGACATTATACCCTTGTTACATTTCCTCTTCTTAAGATTTCAAGAAAAAAACCTGAGGAGACAGCTGAAGAGATTGGTAAATACCTGTCGGAACAATCGTCTGTTATTTCGGGGTACAATGTTATAAAAGGATTCCTTAATCTTAGCATTGCACCTTCTGTTTGGGTGGAATTGCTTGAGGATATTAATTCAAATCCCGATTTCGGCTTTACTCCTGTTACCGACGACTCACCGCTTTTTATGGTAGAGTACTCTTCGCCTAATACAAACAAGCCTTTGCACCTTGGCCATGTGAGAAATAACCTGCTTGGTCATGCACTTAGCGAGGTATTAAAAGCAAACGGCAAGCGTGTTGTTAAAACTAATATTGTAAACGACCGTGGCATCCATATCTGCAAATCAATGCTGGCGTGGCAGAAATGGGGAAATGGAGAGACTCCTGAATCTTCAGGCAAAAAGGGCGATCATCTGATTGGTGATTACTACGTGATGTTCGACCAGCAATATAAAAATGAAATTGCCGAATTACAGGAAAAAGGCATCTCTAAAGAGGAGGCTGAAGAGAAATCGCTACTGATGGAGGAGGCTCGTGAACTTCTTAGAAAATGGGAGGCAAATGATACTGAAACTGTCAATCTCTGGAAGATGATGAACGACTGGGTATATGCCGGTTTCGATGAAACATACCAACAAATGGGTGTTTCTTTTGATAAGATTTATTACGAATCACAAACTTATCTTCCCGGAAAAGATGAGGTCCTGCGTGGATTAAAAGAGGGTCTCTTTTATCAGAAAGAAGATGGCTCTGTGTGGGCAGATCTCACCGCTTATGGCTTAGACCATAAGTTGCTTCTCCGTGCTGACGGTACTTCGGTTTACATGACTCAGGATATCGGTACGGCTAAACTGCGCTTCGACGACTTCCCTATCGACACTATGATTTATGTAGTAGGTAACGAGCAGAATTACCATTTTCAGGTACTCTCAATACTTCTTGATATACTTGGTTTCGAATTCGGCAAAGGGTTGATTCACTTCTCTTACGGAATGGTTGAACTGCCCGAAGGTAAAATGAAATCTCGCGAGGGTACTGTTGTAGATGCAGATGACCTTATGGCAGAAATGATCGAAACAGCCCATGAAACCTCGCAGGAGCTTGGCAAACTGGATGATGCAACACCAGAAGAAGCAGAAGCAATTTCACGTATGGTAGGATTAGGTGCACTCAAGTATTTTATTTTGAAGGTAGACCCTAAGAAAAATATGACATTTAACCCTAAGGAGTCTATAGATTTCAACGGGAATACCGGTCCTTTTATTCAATATACACACGCTCGCATTCAGTCTGTTATCAGAAAAGCAGAAGCGCAGGGAATTGAAATTCCCGAAAACCTCAGTATCACTATTCCGCTGTCAGAGAAGGAAGAAGGACTTGTTCAACTACTCAGCGAGTTTGACCATGTTGTAAAACAGGCCGGTACAGAATATAACGTGTCTCTGGTTGCAAACTACATATATGATCTTGCAAAAGAGTATAATCAGTTCTACCACGACTTTACAATCCTTCGTGAGGAAAATAGCGGACTGCGTGATTTCCGTCTTATACTCTCAAAGAATGTAGCTCACACAATTAAAAAAGGTATGGCACTCTTCGGAATTGATGTTCCGGATAGGATGTAGTAAATACTTCACAATAGGATTATTGATTTCTGGATACTCATGTCGTTTCGCGCTCATACTTATATTTTCATTTGTTCTATCTCCAAAATTTTGTAAGTTTGTGAAAATCATTAAAAAAGGAGATTCAAATGCTTATTTCTAATCCATACGAATGCGCGATGGAGTTTGCTGTAAATACAAACAGAAATATTTTTATTACAGGCAAAGCCGGAACAGGTAAAACAACATTTCTACGTAAATTCCGTGAAGAGACAACAAAACAAGTTGCAATAGTTGCACCTACGGGAGTTGCAGCAATAAATGCGGGAGGAACCACCATCCACTCGTTTTTTCATCTGCCTTTTACTCCATTCACCCCTACCCCGGCGGGACGGTCATCTCTTATCTCGCGTATTAAGATGAATAAGACACGACGTACTGTTATCCGGGAGCTGGAAGTTCTTGTAATAGATGAAATCAGTATGGTTCGCGCTGATGTACTTGATGCTATTGATTATGTACTCAGAACTATACGTCACCGAAATAACGAACCTTTTGGCGGGGTACAGATGATTTTTATTGGCGACATGCATCAACTTTCGCCTGTAGCTAAAACTAATGAATGGAGTATAATATCTGATTACTATAAGAGTGTATATTTTTTCCATAGCCATGTAATTCAAGAACATCCACCGGTATACATTGAGTTTAATAAAATATTCAGACAATCGGACAACCAATTTATCAAAGTGCTAAACGAAGTACGGAATAATTCACTTTCATCAGAAGGAATCAGCTGTCTGAAAAGCAGATATAATCCTGAATTCAACCCTCCTTCAGAGGAGAATTACATCACACTTACTACGCACAATTACAGCGCTGATAATATAAACAGGACTGAGCTGAACAAATTAAAATCTCCTGTTCTGGAATTTAAAGCAAATATTAAGGGAACTTTTCCCGAAAATGCATTTCCTGTAGACGAGGTTCTTGAACTAAAAGAAGGTGCAAAAGTGATGTTTGTAAAAAATGACACAGAAACACCACGACGGTTTTATAACGGAAAAATTGGAATAATTACTTCTATTGATGAGGATCTGATTACAGTAGAATGTCCAGGCGACAGTGATGAAATAAGCGTTTCCACCCTTTTGTGGGAAAATATTCAATATAGCACCAACAAGGAAACCAATACAATAGAGGAGAAGATTATCGGTACTTTCGAACAGGTGCCATTACGTTTAGCCTGGGCAATAACAATTCACAAAAGTCAGGGCTTGACTTTCGATAAGGCAATAATTGACGCCGGCAAAGCCTTTTCTCCCGGTCAGGTTTACGTTGCCCTGAGTCGTTGCAGATCGTTAGAAGGTATTGTTTTAAAGAGTCCGGTTAACCAAGAAAGCATAGGTGTTGATGAACAGGTAGCGCAATTTTCTTTCTCAAAGCCTGACGAAATATTTATAAACCGTGAACTGGAGCATGCAAGGAAACAGTTCAAAGCCCGCTTATTACTGCAGTTATACGATTTTAATCCAATATATATTGCTGCAAAATCATGGTACTCCTCCACGCGAGCAGAGGAACCATCTTTTAACGAAGAGACAATCCCCTTTGCCGACAGAATATGCAAGCAGCTTAGAGAAATTGAACAGGTAGCAGAAAAATTCAGAGTTCAGTTGAAGAGAATTGTAAGCCAGGATGCCGTTGATACTCAATTTCTGTCGGAGCGGCTCAATTCTTCCTCTGCCTACTTCAACGAAAAGCTGGACAATCTCATTAACACCTTGAAAAAATCGCCTGCTACGACCGACAGCAAAGCAAATGCAAATGAATATGATGAGTCTGTGTCTTCAATTTTCACATCTGTTTCACTGAAAAAGCATCTGATAAAAGCTACTGCCGGAAATTTCACTGTTGAAGTATATTATAATGCCCGCAATAAGTTTAATTTACCTGATTTTAATGTTAAGTCTTATAGTCGCAGTAAATCAACGGTTCAACTTAAATCCAGCCACCCGGATCTGTTAAATGAACTGGTGCAAATACGCAATTATATTAGCGAGAATGAAAACTTGCCACCATATATTGTTGCTTCTACAAAAACGCTTGTTCAGATGGCCGACTACATGCCTGAGACCGATAAGGATCTTTTAAAAATCTATGGCTTCGGTAAGAAGAAACTTGCCCGTTTCGGCGCACAGTTTCTTGAGGTCATAAACGATTACATATCGGAAAACGGTCTGCAATCAGAGATGATTAACTTTAAGGAGAGCTGAATAATTCTCACAAACAATCAATACATATCCAATATAATAAGTAGAACCCACTTATTTAATTGCTCAGGATATTTGATTAACTTTGCAGGGTATAACTACTTTATCATTAATTTTTGAACTATCTTGCTCATATATATTTTTCTGGAACAAGCCGTAGGGTTGCCGTTGGCAATTTCATAGGAGATTTTGTAAAAGGAAGAAGTTATGAAAAATACCCTTCCTGTTTCCAAAAAGGAATCTTATTACACAGGAAGATTGATCATTTTACCGATACCCACCCTATATTCCGTGAGACGTTGGATATACTTCGTCCATCTTTCGGGCGCTATTCCGGAATAATGGCAGATATGTATTACGACTACCTGCTCGCTTCTGATTTTGAACGGTACAGCAACGGGCAGAGCCTCGGCAAATTCTCCAGTAATTTTTATCTCTCCGCTTTGCTATACTACAGGTGGTTGCCTAAAAAGGTAAAAGGGTTTATTTTCCATTTCATAAGGACCAATCGTCTCAAGGAATATGCTACCTATGAAGGACTGCAATATTCGCTCAAAATCATGTCTATTTACAATAGCCCGGCAATTAATCCTACCCTTGGAATTGAGGTTCTTGCTAAAAACGAAGCACAACTGAGAAGTCTTTTCGAGATATTTATGAAAGATGCTCAGCAAAAATTTCCCACTAAAGATAATGATTCCCTACAAATCAGATGATCTTGAAGTTTTGAAGCAAAAACGGGAACACCTTTGTTAAAGTGCTCCCGTTCCCATAAAATCCTGTCGTGAGTTGTTTCGTATTACTTGCTTGGAGTTTCCCAGACTTTTGTCACAGTACAGTTAATATTTGCAGTCTGATTTCCCAGTTGCAGCATAAATGCTCCCTCTTCAATTGTCCATTTACCCCTTTCATTCACAAATGCCAGGTCTTCACCTTTAAGGTCGAAAGTAACCGTTTTTGTTTCTCCCGGTTTTAGGGATATCTTTTCGAATCCTCTCAAACGACGCACATCAGGTGAAAGTGAAGCTACAAGATCGCTGCTGAAGAGTAAAACCGACTCCTTACCTTCAACTTCTCCGCTATTTGTAACATCTACAGACACTTTGACAATATCATCAGAGGTGAAGTCTGTTTTATCAACACTCATATTTGAATAGGTGAAAGTGGTATAACTCAACCCATAACCAAAGGGATATTGAACAGATGTTTGTGCTCCATAATCATAGGCACCTTCCATTTTACCGGCGATATTCTGACTCGGTTTGTGATCGTAAGTTATCAATCCCTGTTCATATTTTGGGTATGTATAAGGTAATTTACCACTAGGGTTGATATCACCTCTAAGTATATCCGCAAGAGCATCTCCGCCAAAATTACCCGGAAGATAGGTTTGCACTACCGCTACAGAACCCGGCTCAATTTTACTAATCAGTCGCGGGCGACCTTCATTAAGAACAAGTATTACCGGCTTTCCCGTTTTCTGTAATGCCAGTGCCAGGTTGGTCTGATTTTCAGAAAGAGTTAGTTCATCCAGGTTTCCCGGAGTTTCGCAATAAGAGTTTTCACCCACACATAGCACTATATAATCCACTCCTGAAGCTGCTGCAACAGCTTTTTGAATTTCAGGAGGATTCTCTTCGAAATACTGACCATCCATTTTATAGGTAACACCTGGTTCGAACTTAACATTTGCGGTGCCAAATTTATTCTGCAGAGCTTCATATATAGTGTTATACTGCTGAGCAAACTCCTCAGTCTTTTCGCCCTGCCATGAATAGCTCCAACCACCGTTAAGGGTGCGCATTGAGTTAGCATTTGGTCCTGTTACAAGAATTCGTGCATTAGCCGGTAATGGTAAAACACTATTATCATTCTTCAGAAGCGTAATTGATTCAGCTGCTGCTGATTCAGCCACTGCTTCATGCTCGCTGCTGCCAAAGTCAGGAAATTCATCTCTCGACCAGTATGGCTTCTCGAAAAGTCCCAAACGGTACTTCAATCTCAAAACTCTCCGGACAGCATCATTTATTCGCTCAATTGAAACCTCACCTTCATCAACAAGCTCTATTAAAGTAGGGCAAAAAGCAAGATTATACGGTTCCATGACCATATCTATACCTGCGTTAATTGCTGCCTTAACTGCATCTTTATAATCCTCAGATATGCGATCTCTGGTATACAAGTTCTGTACATCAGCCCAATCAGTTACTACTACCCCATCAAATTCAAGATCCTCTTTAATCCATTCAGTAATTAACCTGTAATCTGCATGAGTTGATACACCATTGATAATGCCGGAATTCACCATAAGCGAGAGTGCACCACCCTCAACTATTGCATTACGAAACGGCTCAAAATATTTTTCACGCAATTCTGACTCGCTGATTACTGCTGGTGTACGATCTTTGCCTGAAACCGGCACTCCGTAACCCATATAATGCTTAATACATGCTGCTAAATAACTGTTTTCCACACTATTCCTATTGTCTCCTTGATAACCACGAACAACAATAGTTCCCATTTCAGAATTCAAATAAACATCTTCGCCGTAGCTTTCCCACTGCCTCGACCATCGGGCATCGCGACCAATATCCATAGTAGGTGAAAAATTCCATGGAATATTACTTGCGCGGGTTTCATAGGCTGTTATTTGCGCTCCGCGTCTCACTAGTTCCCGGTTAAAAGTTGCAGCCATTCCAATTTCTTGTGGAAAAAAAGTTGCCCCGGCAGTATAGGTAGTACCATGAATAGCATCTATACCATAAATAACAGGAATACCTGTCTCCTTTATAGCCCTTTCCTGGATTGTACGAATACTTTTCTCCCAAACTTCAGTTGTACGTGCACGATTATTGCTTGTATTCAGGATTGAGCCTACTTTATACTTGCCAATAACTGTATCGAGCATAACAGCATCAATTTCAAAAGGTTCGCTGCTAAAAAAAGCATTGCCCCCTTTACCAATCAAATCAATTGTGAATTGTGACATTTGACCAACCTTCTCCTCAATTGTCATTTGAGCAATGATGCTATCGATCTTATTTTCTATGGCCGGGTCTAAGCCAGCCTGTGATGTTTTCAAGTTCCCATTGCATGCTATCAGCATAGATAGCAAAAGTATCCACAAACTAAATTTCTTCATATTTTTCTCTTATTTCTGATACACCCTTACATAATCAATTTCATAAGTTGCAGGCAATGCTGATTCATCAATTCCTTGAGCAGCACCCCAATCTCCTCCCCAGGCAAGGTTTAACTTCAGGTAAAAAGGAGCATTAAATGGCCATGTATGCTTATTTCCTGTCCCATCGTTATCAAACCTAAAATACTCCACACCGTCTACAAAACCTTTTATATATTCTGCAGTCCATTCAACAGCATATACATGAAACTCAATCTCAGCATTCTCAATTTGCTTACTTGCTGTCTTCTGAGTGCCAATAGAATGATAGTAAGACTGTGTATGAATTGAAGAGTGCACAACATTAGGATCATAACCAACATACTCCATAATATCAATTTCGCCATCTAAAGGCCAGGCAGTAAAATTTTTTGGCATCATCCAAAAAGCCGGCCAAGCACCTTTACCACCCGGGACTCTCAATCTTGCCTCAAAATATCCATATGTCCATGCTTCATTTGTATTAATTCTTGCTGAATATATTCTGTTATCTCGAGGTATAGCTTTAATTTTTAAAGTCCCGTCATAAATAGCTGCAACAGTATCAGTACCGGTGAAACCTTCAATATAAGTCTGCAGTTCATTATTAACCCATCCCGGCTCTGCAGTTTCATAAAACCATTTCTCAGTATCAGGTAGTGATGGTTTTCCTCCACTAATCCTTACTGCATCGAATTCTTCATTCCAAACCATACTATAACCTGAAGGAACATAGTCTTCGTTTTTATCAGCCACTTGATTAACAAAATGTGTTTTAGAAAAATTACCTGATACAAATTTCAGTTCCGCTATCCTGTTTTTTACATCAGTATTTGCAGATGCTGTTATTTTCACTACTGTTTCGCCTTTACTCCCTTTATCACTACTCAATGTAACCCAAGGCTGATTCGCACTCAGTTGCCAATCTGCATTAGATTCAACTCTAATACTTTTAGTTCCGCCCTGGAAAGGAATATCTGAAATAAAAGGCTCAACATTCCATTCAACAACCAATTCACCTGCTTCTTGTGTAACATTGTACTTTTTATTGTATTTACCCGAAACAAATGTCAACTCTGCAGCTCTTGCCACTTCAGTAGAATTTTTTGAAGCAGTTATTTTTACAACTGTTTGTCCGTTTCCTCCACTATTAGGAGCAATAATACACCATTGCTGGTCAGACGAAACAGTCCAATTACCATTTGCCTCAACAATAATATTTTTCGTTTCACCATCTGAATTAATCGTTGTAGATGCAGGTGATATCTCCCATTTTACCTCCACATCAGGATTGGGAGTTATTGGAGGCATATCATTTCCCCCACAGGCAGCAAATATAATTGCCAGCGTAATTAATATTGATCCCATTATTCTCATATTATTAAGTGGATATTATAAAAAGCAGAGGCTGTAGGAAATTAATACTACAGCCACTGTTTTCATTATCTTATTATTCGTCAAATTCAAAATCATCAAGATAGAAGAATCCCGATCCTCCGTGACCTTCAGCTCCAAACTGAATTACAATACGGTCGTAATCTTCTCTACCAGCAACATCAGAGAAATCGAACTCAAGCTCATGCCACTTGTTTAGTTCAAGATCAGCTTTCACTATTTCGGTTTGTCCTTCCCACGGAGCAGGATGGTCGCTATCTTGAAGTTTAATTGCCAGTTGAGGCAATAACTTCTTGTTGGCAATCCAATCCCCTGCCACAGCATTTTCTGTAGAATAATCATTGAAAGAAGGTATAAACACCTTCACTCTAATCTTATTTTGGGTAGTTAGATCGAATTTATAATCAGGAGCAGTGAAAGATAAGTTACTATAAAATCCGTTAGATTTCCAGTAACGAAATACATTCAATGATTCGTTTATAGGTAGCGGCACAGGGTTACCAATTACAGCACTCTTAGCAGCACCACCCATATCGTCTTGACTAAACACTAAATATTCATCACCTTCAAAGTCTTCAAATAGAGGTACTGCTTTTAATGTTTTAGGTGCAGGAG
>JAQUIZ010000013.1 GCA_028683355.1 Fermentimonas sp. | reverse complement strand
ACGGAAAAATCGCTTACAGGCGAAACCTGTAAGCGATTGATTTTCAATGAGCGGCAAACGAGATTCGAACTCGCGACCCTCAGCTTGGGAAGCTAATGCTCTACCGACTGAGCTATTGCCGCAAATACACTTCACAAAAGTAAATAATTTTCGTATAAAAGTGAAAAAATAATTACCTTTGCAACACAAAAATCGGGATGTAGCACAGTTGGCTAGCGCGCCACGTTCGGGACGTGGAGGTCGGAAGTTCGAGTCTTCTCATCCCGACAGAAAAAAAGCTTTTAAAAGGAACCGAATTTTGAATTTGACCGCATATTTTCGGTTATATTGACAGAAAAGAAACAGACGAAAGTAATGAGCTCTCGTCTGTTTTTTTATGTCTAATATTTTAATGCCTGATTAATCTACACCTTAGCATTTTCATTCATGATGGGTATTTCACGCTTGACGCTCTGGCTGAGTGATATCATTGTTTCTGTAGCCACTACACCGGGAATCTCCTGAATGCGATTGTTTAAAAGATCCATCAGGTGCTCGTTGTCACGTGCAAAAAGCTTTATCAGCAAGGTATACGGACCAGTAGTAAAATGACATTCGGTTACCTCGGGAATTTTATCGAACTCTGGAATAACGTTTTTGTACATTGAGCCTTTCTCCAGCTTCACTCCAATATAGGCACTGGAAGCATAGCCCAGTACTTTAGGGTTTACAGTATAGCCTGATCCTGTAATAACTTCATTCTCTATCATTCTCTGCACACGCTGGTGGATGGCAGCACGCGATACACCACATTGTTCAGCTACATCTCTGAATGGAATACGTGCATTTTGAGTGATGATCTCCAGAATTTGTCTGTCTAGTTTGTCAATTTTTTCCATGGGGGATTGTCTACTTTGAATAATTATTACAAAAGTAATAAATATCTATGATATTATAACAAAATGAAAGGCTAATTTATATTTTATGTACATTTTCAATTAAAATATTGAGAAAAAGCAGTAAACTTATCGTTTTGATAAATATTGCAAGTAGTACTCAGCAAATTTCACATCGAATGCAGTGGTGATTTTTATATTGGATTCTTCACCTTCTACAAGCTTAATCTTGATGCCGCTTTTTTCTGCAACGGATGCATCGTCGGTAAAGGTTGATTCATATTGGGTGTTATATGCAGCCTTTAACTGTACTGCTGGAAATGCCTGAGGGGTTTGCACTATTTTCAGTTCCTGACGGTCAACATGTACACTTCCTGACTCAGTTAATCTCCGTACACTGTTAATTTCATCAATCACAGGTATTACACCGCAATTATTATTAAACGCCTCATCAAAACAACGGCCGATAAGGTCGGAAGTAACAAAAGGTCTGGCAGCATCGTGTATACATACAATCTCTTCATCGGACACTTCATTTAATCCATTTTTTACTGAATGAAATCTGGATTCACCTCCATAAACTGTTTTATGATTAACAGTGAATTTGTACTCATCGCACAGACTTTGCCATAGAGGTTTAAAGCCATCGGGCAGTACAATTGTTATACGGACTCTGTAATCATAATCATGAAATGCCTGAATTGTATGCATAAGCATGGGTTTACCTCCAATAGGAATGAACTGCTTGGGCAGCTCTCCTCCTACCCGATAACCTTTGCCGCCGGCAACAATTATAGCACTATACTTTCTTTCAGGAATCATCTGATAGTTATAAATTTAAATGATTATTCCAGCTCTTCCAATAATTTCTGAAGCTCATTATCTGTTTTAGTAAGCTTATCCTTACAAAAGGCTATCAGCTCTGATGCTCTTTTTACTTTATCTGTCAATGCATCCACATCCAGTTGGCCCGATTCTATTGACGCAACTATTGTCTCGAGCTCCTTCTTTGCAGAAGTATAGGTCATTTTGTTTATCTCTTTTTCCATAAGCTTTTCCTATGTTTATTAATAACTGTTTTATCAGTTTGTTTAAACCTCTTTATTTATAACTTCAGAAGTTATGGTTCCATCTCTGAAACGGGTTTGAATATTATCACCCACCTCTATATCTTCTGCTGAAGTAACGATCTTTCCATTTTTAAGCACAAGTGTATATCCCCTCTTAAGAATATTAATGGGTGATACCATATTGACATACTGTTCGTTTCTATCCAGCAAATGAAACTGATTCTGAATTAATTGTGTGATGCGGTACTTTATAGTTGCTGAAGATTTATCAACATCGGCATTCTCTTTGTGTAATCTTAAAGTGGAACGATGTATTACCTCTTTGGTAAGAGAAATAAGATCTGTGCGCTCTCTCAATATAATCTTTTCGCTTATGTTTATTGTTCTATCCTGCAGAGTAATTAATTCAGAAGCTGTTTTTGTGAGATGAGTAATAAAAAACTCAGCAACTGCAGTAGGCGTTTTTGCCCTTGTATGTGATACAACATCAATAACGGTAACATCTCTTTCATGCCCTATTCCGCTTACAACCGGAAGCGGAAACTGAGCTACGTTATTAGCAACAAGATAGGAGTCGAAGCAGTTGAGATCTGCCGAAGCTCCTCCTCCGCGTATTATTGCTACTGCATCAAAAAGATCTTTATTAATGAATATTTTCTCGAGAGCTGCAATGATAGATAACTCACTGCGATCACCCTGCATGATAGCAGGAAACAACTTTGTATAAAAGATAAAACCGTTGGGATTATTATAAAGCTGATCACGAAAATCCTCGTAGCCTGCAGCAGTTGGAGAAGAAATTACTGCTATCCTGTTGGTTAACTCAGGTAATTTCAGTTCTTTATTTAGTGTCAGTACACCCTCTTCCTCGAGCCTGTTAATTACCAGCTGCCTGTTGCGGGCAATCTCTCCAAGAGTAAAGGAGGGGTCGATATCCACAACTGTGAGAGAGTAGCCGTAAAGCTCGTGAAATGTAACTGAAACGCATACAAGCACGTTAAGTCCTGATGAAAACTGCTGCCCTGTTTCACTGAGGAAGTAGGCCGAAAGCATTTCATAAACGTTAGACCATATAACTCCCCTAGCTTTAGCAACTAACGACTGATCGGCAGAGTCCTTTTCGAGAAACTCCAGATAACAGTGACCGTTACGGTTGCGGCGAACATCGCTTGTTTCTGCACGCACCCAGTAAGTATCAGGGAGATAATCTCTTATTGCATCCCTTACTCTTAAATTGAGTTCTGTTAGTGATAAAGAATTTTCAGGCATACGCGTGTCTAATTGTAAACAAAAATAATACAATTAAACTGAATAGACGAATGCCTGTCAACTACTGCCAATTAGTTTTTATCAAAATTCCTGGTCATTTGCTGTACATCCTGCAGTTTGAAGTTCCCGAGAAACTGCATTATTACGCTTTCATCATCATTGCTGTCTACTATCATTATCAACTCCTGGATATTATCGGGTTTGCCTTTCATAAAAAAGTTCACAAGCTCTCCATCATCTGATTTAACCCGCATAAGTAACTCATAATTATTCTCTTTTATCCGGCTGTTTGCTAATGAAAGCATCTCCTTCCCCACTTTCTGGTTCTCAGTTGTGAGTATTAGAATAGAGCTTAGCTTGTCTACAAAGTTACCAACATCTACACCTCCATATTGATTAGAGTCTTTTGGGAACAGTGACATCATGTTCTTTGAAATATAGACTGATGTTACTCCATCCATGTCGGTAAATTTATCGAATGGATTTTTTTGCGCTGAAACAATGGTTACTGCGAAAATGAATACGATTGTGAATATTATTTTTTTCATTGCTGTTGTTTTTATTAGAGTTTGTTGTTTAATTGTTGACTTGACTATTCCTGAACACTGTTTTCATTTAATACCTTTTCCAGTATTCTGAATGTATTATCTACCCGATTATCTGCTTTTTCGATTGTTTGGGTGCCTTTAGAGAAATTGTTTGAGAAAAGTCTTAATGCCTCAACTACGAGCTCTTGAGACTCTTGAGGGTCTTCGAAAGAATTTACACTGGTTGACCTGCCGGAGCTGTGGTATTGATACCAAAATCCTATGCTTACTACAAGTAATATTGTTGCTGCAATACTGAGAACACGTTTTCTGAATTCTATTGTTGCGATATGCTTTGTTTTGCTCTTATCACTCTCTTCCCAAAAATCAATCAGAGATGACATCTTACTCTCTAAGTCTGAAGGCATTTCTGTTTCTTCTGCTGAAAGAGAAAGTAAAACTGTACTATCTGTTTTACGGCCTGTTTTACTGCTTACATCAGAAGTCTCGCTTTTAAAATATTCGACAAGGAGCTTTTCTTCATTCTCATCAGTCTCACCCTGGTAGAATCTGGCAATAAGTATGTCTATATCTTCAGTTTTCATAAATCTTCTCTATTTTTTCTTTTATCGTTCTTCTTCCTCTTGATAATAACTGACGCACATTCTCTTGAGTGAGCTGCATTGTATCGGCTATCTGAAATATTGATAGATCGCCGAAATGCCGTAATCTTATGACCATCTGCTGCGAAGAAGGAAGTGTACATATTAACTTCTCTACATTTATCATGGTCTCTCTCTGCTCTATTTTACTGTCAATATATCCATCTGCATGAATTTCGTTCACATCAGCAAGAGATAGTATATTTCGTTTTGCTTTGCTTCTGTACCTGTCTAAAGCCATGTTTTTTGCAACAGTAGTTATATATGCCTCATCATTTAGTACTGATGTTAACGAATCGCGACTCTTCCACAATTTCTCAAATACTTCCTGCACAATATCTTCAGCATCTTCTTTATCTCTGGTGATTGCAAAAGATATCTTGTATATCAACTTTGTAAAAGGTAAAAACCGGCTTTTAAACTCATTTCCGTCCATTACTCATTTTTTCAATCTCTGAAGGTAGTATCTTTCCTTTAAGTTGTATTAGCGCAGGGCTATCACCCATTGTTAATATTACCATCTCACGTATGATCTCTTTCTGAAACTTCAAAAAGATACGCACTTTTTCATTTTCATCATTGGCACTCACAAAAAGTTCATATTCATCATCATTAAAATCAAGGGCTGATTTATTGAATCGATTTTTCACATCAGGTGAGCACTCTTCTAAAGACAGTACACTGATACTGGTTATTTTACTTTCTGTATCAGTTTCTGAGAACGGTCTCATCAGAAACATTGCGAACTCGTTTAGATTGACCTTGTCGACATTAGATTCTTTAGCGAAGGATTGATAAAGCTCATTAACTGATGTCTGCGAGTAAAGTGTTAATGCAAGTAGACTGCAAGTGCAGATAATTAAAAATCTCTTGTTCATACAATAATAAATAAAGGAGTTAATAATCGGTCTTTATTAATTAGACGATCTTGTATAAACTTTGTGACAAAAATTATTCTAAAGTTTTCAGCACTTCATACATTGCCTTGCTGAAATCGGTTATGCCTTGGCCGTAAACCGGGTCGGGTGACTGGTTTCTGTCGGATGATCTTAATATTATATCTATTAGCTCAGAACGGTGAAGTTGTGGGTTGACCGACCATAACGATGCTATTAACCCGGCAAGAAATGGTGAAGAAAGTGAGGTTCCGTTTGTTTTTCCGATAACGCCAAAATGACTGATGGTGATTGTGCCCCTGCCTACTGAGACCAGATCAGGTTTTATACGCCCATCTGCCATCTCGCCATATGAACTGAAGGGTGCTATAATGCTATCAGTGCCTACTGCTCCTACAGCAATAACATTCTTTGCATCACCCGGAGGAGTAGATTTCTGCCAAGGTTTATTACCTTCATTACCTGCACTCACAACTATAATCATTCCTTTATCATAGGCCATATCGGCAGCTCGTGACATTAACGAGACTTCACCGGTGAGATCATCATGTGTGTAATTAAGTATTATATCGTCAAATTCATTATACCCAAGCGATGTATTGATCAGGTCTAATCCTAAACTATCTGCAAACTCAACTGCCCGAATCCAATAATCCTCCTCTACCGGGAATTCAGAGGCAACATCTTCTGAACGAAGCAGCCAGTATGAGGCTTCAGGCGCAGAACCTATCATAACACCCGGCTGGTAAACAGCCATAGTGGACAACACCTTAGTTCCATGATCACTTGAGGCAAACATATCACCTTCGGGCACAAAATTGGAATAACCAAGCAGTTTAACCGACTCAAATTCAGGTATTACATCAAAATTAGTGTAGCCGGCATCAATAACACCAATCTGAATGCCGTTGCCTCTGAATCCTGCATTAAACATCTCATCAGCATTGTGTAGTGTGAACTGTGAATAGGTGTAACCATAAATCGTGTCGGCGGGTTCAGTTTCAGGTTTAGACCTTTCGAGACGTGGTCGCAGTGCTTTGCGGTACCCGTTGTTGGTTCCTTTCCATACATATTTTACAGAATCAACAAAACTCAGAGATTTGATTTCTTCAATTTTAAGACTGTCGGCAACCTCAACTACAAGTGTATTAAACCATTTACTGTGAGAAACAACCTTTCCTCCGGCCATTTCAACAAGTGCAAAATAATCATTTGATATTGGAAAATCAGATTCATCAATATCAACCTTCTGAACTCTTTTTCTTTCTATAGCTTTTTCAGTAAGGAATTGCGAGGGATTATCAGTAGAGTAACCGGCATCGCCCTTATCAGTAAGATAGACTCGGAATTTATAATGAATTGGCTGGGATTGAGTCTCGCTGTATGACAACAATGAGATGATTAGAAATAAGATAGAAAGTAAATACTTCATAGAATTAGCCCTTTCCCGAAAATTTATCTCTTAAGGTTTGCTTTCTTTTAAGAATAAAATAAAGTAAAAGGGCAATTAAGAGGCTACCGCCCAGAACAATCAAATACTCCACCCATTTACCTGACTCCTGATATTTTGGGAAGGCTATCACAGCCATCACTATAGTATAAATGACAAGTAAAGAAGGAAACAGAATATACCTTTTACCCATATAAATCCTGATTTGATATTGTTTTAGCGAAGTGGTCTATTTTTTCTTTTGACAGACTGACAACAAGATTTTCCTGATCAATCATCTGTTTGGTTATAATCTTTTCCCAGTAATTGAGCTTGAGCTCATTAATCTCACCGCCAAAGTGTTCACGAACAACTGCCTTGTCGCTCAGCTCCCTGGGGAAAGCTTCTTCCAGTTGCTTTAGCGCTTTCTCACCTGAGTAAATACAGTTGATAAACAAACCAATACGTTTGTTTATCAACAAATCGAGATTTGCTACACAGAAATCTGATATAACTCTCTGAATCTTTCCTGAGTGTATAGACCCCCCTATGACAATTGAATCATAACCGGAAAGATCGGGAATGATATCGCGTTTATTAAGATCGCAGATATCAACTTTGCCGTCTATCAACAGAAAGAGCTCACGCGCACATTTTTCCACTGTACCGTGCTCAGAAGCAAAAACGATAAGTGTGTTATACATTATTATTTCAGGTTCTCTAAAATTTCAATTAAATATTCGTATGATTTACCTACTGATTTTATATCAACCGATTCGTCAGGTGAGTGAGCACCTGTGATTGTAGGTCCAAAAGAAACAATATCAAGATCATGCTCAACATTGGATTGAATAATTCCGCACTCAAGCCCAGCATGGATTACAATTATCTCGGGTTTTTCTTCATACGACTCAATATATATTTTCTCCATTAGTCCCAGCAGTTCTGAACCGGCATTAGGTTGCCATCCGGGATAATCTCCTGCAAATTCAACTTTTGCTCCGGCCAGCAGGAACAGGCTCTCTAGTGATGAACATATCCAATCTTTGCGACTTTCGGAAGAGCTTCTGACCAAAAGCTTAACCTCTATTTTATCTTCAGATGACTTTACTAATGCAAGG
Organism: Fermentimonas sp.; assembly: GCA_028683355.1. Classification (GTDB taxonomy): domain Bacteria; phylum Bacteroidota; class Bacteroidia; order Bacteroidales; family Dysgonomonadaceae; genus Proteiniphilum. Next base: position 27,389 of record JAQUIZ010000013.1, on the reverse strand, counting down.
TTAAGTGAACTTTCAACCACTCCCGGGAAGTCAGCAAGATAGCTTATAACACCATTTGGACAAGCTTCCACTGCATTTATAAGATCGTCCTGGATTTCAACCGGCAGTAAAGATTCAGGTTTATCTGTTTTTACTGCCTTGAAAGAGATGCCAGATTCAATACCTGCAAAATCTTCTCTGAATTGCGACTGAAACTCATCCACTAAATCTAACAGATCATCCTCAAGATGACTGGGGATAGTTAGTACTACAAATGATTCGCGAGGTATTGCATTCCTTAGTGAACCTCCATCTATACTTGCAACTCTTGCTTCATAATCACTTACTACTTCTTTCAGGAAACGGCTCATCAGCTTATTTGCGTTTGCACGACCTAAATGAATCTGTACCCCTGAATGTCCGCCTTTTAATCCGCTTAGACTTATTTTATAAGCTATATCATCATCATCAATATCGGTATCCGGTTTAAAATTGAATGTCACATTTACATCACGGCCACCGGCACAACCTATGCATAATTCACCATCTGCCTCTGTATCCAGATTTATCATGGCAGATCCTTTCAGAAAGCCCTTCTCCAGTCCGTTTGCGCCATCCATGCCAACCTCTTCATCAACAGTAAAGAGAGCCTCAATTGCAGGATGTTTTAATACTTTATCTTCCAGTACTGCCATCATCATGGCACAACCTATACCATTATCAGCGCCAAGTGTGGTAGATTTTGCCTTAATCTGATCTCCGTCAACATATGCTTGTATGGGATCTTTGGTGAAATCATGCTTTACATCTGAATTCTTTTGTGGTACCATATCCAGATGCGACTGTAAAATCACCGTTTTAGAACTTTCAAATCCTTTTGATGCAGGCTTCGTTATTAACACATTGCCTGCTTTATCCTGTTCAACTTCCAGATTGAGTTCTTCCCCAAAATCCTTAACAAATTTAGTGACCTTTTCCATTTGACCTGTGGGTCGTGGAATCTGAGTCAGTTCATAAAAATGCTTCCATACTCTCTTGGGATTCAAACTTAAAATCTCTGTTGCTGACATAATTTATTTTGTTTAGATTATTTTGTTTCTGTCTCCTGAATATTTTCGAAGTGGTGTTCCCGCTTCACAAAAGGCATGGCTAAAACGCCAAAGAGACCGTATAATATTTGCCATACTGATTGTATTGTGAAAACGGCTGCAGCGAATGCAAGTGCCTGATTATCTGCAACCCCCAGTACAATCAAAGAGGAGGAAACCATGAAATGCCATGGACCTATTCCACCTTGTACGGGAACCGAAATACCGATATTGGTCATTGCAAAAACAATCAGTCCTGCAAGCGGACCAAGGTCCTTTGTGAAATCGAATGCAAAGAAACAGATGTAAAAATACAAATAAAAACATAACCAGAGAAGGATAGTGTATATTATTATCTTTCTCTTCTCTTTCATCTTAGAAATAAGCTTTAAGTCGTGCTTCACAGTCTTTAAGAAATTCCTGACTTTTACCATAATTGGATTTTCATTGAAAAATATCAGGAACAGTGTGATAAGAAGAATTATTATTACGAGAATAACATAAATCCAGACAGATGAAAAAAGGCTCACGATGTTTTCTCCAAACTGTGGATTGTTGCTTAAATACGAAATGAAAAAATCGATATATAGAATAATACTGATAAATATTATTGACAGTCCGGCAATAACGTCAACTATCTTATCAATCAGGAAAGTTTCGAATGTTTTTGAAAACGGTATTTTATCATACTTACTTACTACTCCGCAGCGCCAGAAATCTCCCGCACGCGGCAGCACGAAGTTAACGGCATAATTTCCAAGAGTTGCATTTATAATGCTTGCTCTTGGCGGATGGTAACCGAGTGAATTAACAAACAGTTCCCATCTTAAACCTCGGAGGACATTACCTATAAGGCCAAATATCAAAGACACTGCTATTATCCTGAAATTGGCAGTCTCAACAATACTCCACAATTCTCCAAGATCGGAATTCCGATACATTGCCCAGATTATTATTAATCCAAGCAACAGAGATAATAAAGTCTTAATTATATTTTTTACGGATTCTGACTTCATATTACGGCAGAGAAATGTAATATTGGTGTATGTTGTTTTTTTAGAACAGGTTTGCCCGGTTTTAAGTAATAAAATATTACCTTTGCGGCGGCAAAGATAAGGAATAATCATTATAAATCAATGTTTCAGGTAAAAGCAAAAAAAAGCTTCGGGCAGCATTTTCTCAAAGATCATGAGATTGCAAAACGAATAGCATCGACACTTGATGACTATCCGGCTCTTCCGGTACTGGAAGTTGGAGGTGGCACCGGTATGCTCACCCAATACCTGATTCAAAAAGGTAAAGACCTTACAGTTGTGGAAATTGACTACGAATCAATTGCCTACCTGATTGAGCATTTTCCTGAACTTAAAGGAAGGATTATTCAGCAGGATTTCCTTAAGATGGACCTTAAGCAGCTGTATGATGGAAATTTTTGCATTATTGGCAACTATCCTTATAATATTTCATCGCAAATCTTTTTTAAGGTACTGGATTACAAGGAAAATATCCCATGTGTTTCAGGTATGATACAAAAGGAGGTTGCGGAACGCATGACTGCATCACCAGGGAAAAAGGCCTACGGAATACTTAGCGTATTATTGCAGGTATGGTATGATATTGAATATCTTTTCACGGTGAACGAACAAGCGTTTATTCCTCCGCCTAAGGTCAAGTCGGCAGTTGTGAGACTCACTCGTAACAATAGAAAGCAACTCAATTGCAACGAGAAATTATTTAAAACAGTAGTGAAGACTAGTTTTAACCAACGCAGGAAAATGCTGCGCAATTCTATCAAATCACTATTAAAAGAAGATAGCGTACTACCAGAAGATTCGATATTGACTAAAAGACCTGAGCAGTTGTCGATAGAACAATTCGAACAGCTGACCAATCTTTTGGAGCCTTTGGTAAGTAAAGCCTAGCAGCCGGAGAGATAAGTTCATTTTAGGAACAAGATTTAAAATAACAGACATGGCGGATATAAAATTATTCTATCATAAAGACGGTATCGTGAGATTAAGCCGCAGCCTGGATTTCCTGAAATCTAACCCCATACATAATTTTTTATGGATTGACCTTATGGACGTTGATGAGGAAGTTGAAAACGAACTTGAAGATTTTCTCAAGATATATATTCAGGAAGAAGAAGAGATGATAGAAATCGAGATGTCTTCACGATATATAGAAACTACTGACACTCTCGTGGTTAACTCCAACTTCCTTTTATCTAATTTCGAAACGGATCCTGTATCCTTTATTTTAAAAAATAATATACTTGTAACTGTACGAAGTGAGGAGCTTATATCTTTTCACGAAACAGTAAAAAAAATATCTGCCAATCCTAAGAACTACCCTACTGGAGCACACGTACTTGTTGCACTGCTTGAAACACGTGTAGATTTTGATGCTGACATGATTGAGAATATGACTCAGAAAGTTACACAACTGAGTAATTCTATATCACTGAGGGATGCAGACGAAGAACTTCTCTCTGAAATCAAGAACCTTCAGGAAAAGACTATGTTGCTTCGTGAAAATATAATAGATAAGCAAAGGGTTATCTCCAGTATGTTAAGAAGTGAATTTATATCCGGGGAACTGCAGCCAAAGCTTACTATCATAATTAAGGACATAAATTCACTTATTGAACACATTAAATTTAGTTTCGACCGCCTTGATTATTTGCAGGATGCCTTCTTGGGGTATGTAAATATTGAGCAGAATAAGATTATCAAAATATTTACGATTGTTTCAGTAATATTCATGCCGCCTACCCTGATTGCCAGCATTTATGGAATGAACTTTGATTTCATGCCTGAGCTGGATAAAAAGTGGGGCTACCCGGGTGCATTAATTTTAATGGTACTCTCCTCCCTGCTTATCCTGCTCTATTTCAGGAAGAAAAAATGGTTGTGATTTTATTCCAGCATCAGGTTCATTACTGGTATTTTCTCAGGAAAAAGTGAATTGAGAGGGACTGTTTTTTCTGAAGTATGAAAGCCCATAAGTAATTGCGCCAGCTCTCTGATATCTAAATCCAATAGAGGCTCTATAATACTGGCAGGATTCTTTTGAACCTGACCCATTGAAACTTGATACGTCGTGTTGTTAACTTCAAGCATCTCGTCCCTGACCTTAACTGTAAACGACTTATCTTTGTACATCCCGGCAAAAATATTGATTAAAGACTCTGCATCGATAATTCGTGCCATCCCTCTGAGATTTCTTTTTAGAGGGAAGTCAAACAGCTCCGCCTCTTCTACAATGGCTTCGAAATCACTATAGGATTTCTGAACTGTCATATCATTACTGCGGTAGAGTGCGTCGAACTCTTTATAAGCACTGTATAGATTTCCCTGACTATTATCAATTATCTCCTTTAATGATTGTAAATCTTCATTTCCTCTATCAAATGCTTGAGCAAACCCGAATTTATCGTAGAAACTAAACAACCAGTCCTCCTGAGGCACCAGAATAACCAATGGTATTCCTCTTTCTCCGGCTACTTCAAAGCTTCGCATCAATAACTCGCGGGCATAGCCTTTTCCTCTATAGTCGTTTAGTGTAGCAACACCGGAAAGATAACAAACCGGAATCTCCTGTCCGCAGAAAGTGAATTGATAGGGCAGCATTTGAAGAGATGAAACACCTTTATCATCCTCAAAGAAGATCAGGGTGTTTTCATTTAGATATTTATGCCTGAAGTATATCTGCATGTAATCATCAGAATCTCCGAAAACTGATTTCCACATGTCCCAGACCAGCTGTTTTGTTGAATCATCGGCAAACTGAATCATCGCAATATTGATTTAATTTGTTAGGGTTTAAAATCTGATCCTCTTTACATACTGAGAATCACAAACAGATCATTCTTTAAATCTTGCATTATATTTTTCGAGCAAAATATCTGGCTGATAGGATAGTTTTGCCTTACGAAGATTTTCTACTCCCATATCTTCTTCACGGTTTATATACAAAAAATCAGCAGCTTCATTTATAACAAACTGCTGATTCATGATTGTATATGCGCCATGTATTGAAGTAAATGCTTTTTCAACATGAACAACTACAGTATCTTTTGTCAGAACTTCACCAATAGAGAAAGCAGCTATTTCATTATTTACACAAATAAGACCGCCTTTGAGGTTCAGATACTCAAAGTTTTCGAGCATTATTTTTGTGGCAAAATCATCGTAATCAATTGATGGATCTTTATCCTCTGAGTTGATTGCCATCCATTTATCCAGCATACTTTTGCACTCTCTCACCAATTCCGGATTCCCGGTAAGTGTTTTGTACTTCCATTCGTTCTCACGCATAAACCTATTGATATGGTTGCGCTTACTTTGCAGCTTCTTACCTTTAAGGTGAATTAGTTTTTCTGAAGTATAGATATAATCTGAGACACTCATGTTCAGCTTATAATTAAACTTTCCTGGCATAGCTTCCTCAATCTCATCTATCATCTCTTGAGTAACACCCCGAATTTGAAAAACTGTATCGAACTGCTTATGATCATCTACGATGATTTCTATTCCTTTTCTTATATCTCCTTTTCCTATTGGTTTAAGGTAGGAATTTCTGCCATAGTTATCTTTAAATCTGATAAACAGCCAGTCATCGTAAACTGCAAATTGTGTGTTGAATTTTTTTTCCCATGCATATAGATTTACAAAGCAAAGGTCTGAAACTCTATAGTTCTGGTTTATGAGGTATGAATTGATTAAATCTTTGTCTTCTAGCTCTAATGATCTGAATGTTAGCATATATTCGGTTAATTCAATTAAAACTTCTTGAATCCCATTATTTCTCTTACATCAGCAATAGTTTTTGATGCATTTTCCCTTGCCTTTTCAACACCTTCACGTGTTACTTTTCGCAGATAATCATCATCTTTGTAAATCTCAAGTATTCTTTCCCTTATAGGTGTTGTTACCTTAATTATATCTTCGGCTAACTGCTTTTTGAGGTCGCCGTACCTAATTTCGCACTTGTTCCATTGCTCTTCGTAATGATTTACTACTTCTTCGGTTGAAACTACATTTAGAATTGTGAACAGGTTTTCAATATAATCAGGCTTAACTGAGTTTGGTAATGACGGACCTGAATCTGTTAGCGCTTTTTTCACCTTTTTCTCTATCTCCTTAGGTGAATCACTCAGGTAAATTGCATTTCCTTCTGATTTACCCATTTTGCCGCTTCCGTCCAGACCCGGTATTTTTACAAGCTCTTTCCCGAAATTGTAAGCAACAGGCTCTTTAAAGTATTCAACACCATAGAAGTTATTGAAACGTCTTGCAAACTTGCGTGTCATTTCGAGGTGCTGTTCCTGGTCTTTACCAACAGGAACTTTATCAGCATTATGAATGAGAATATCGGCAGCCATAAGTGTAGGATACGTAAGAAGACCGGCGTTAACGTTTTCGGGTTGCTTACGAGCCTTTTCCTTAAATGAAGCTGTTTTAGCCAATTCGCCCATATACGCGTGCATGTTCAGATAAAGATAAAGCTCCATCGTTTCGCGTAAATCGCTCTGTACATATATAACGGATTTCTCAGGATCAATTCCGGCAGCAAGATAATCTACGAGTACGTTTTTAACGTTTTGATGAAGTAACTTGGGATCGGGATGTGTAGTAAGTGAATGAATGTCTGCAATAAAAAAATAGCATCTGCTTACATCCTGCATCTTTGTAAAATTGAGCAGTGCCCCAAAATAATTACCCAGATGTAATTTACCGGTTGAACGTATTCCACTTAAAACAATATCCATAAAAGTAATTTCATTTTTGTTAAAGTCGCAAAGGTAATAAATTATTTATAAAAAGAGTTTTGTGTAGTGATATGTATAATCTATCTTTGAGTATTGAGAAGTTAAAAGAACCTATTAAAGAAATATTTCTTTAAATCATTCTTTTTTGACGGTTAAATGTACTATTTTTGTACTATAAAGTTAAGGGCTGCACCTTAAACGATATTATTCAATTAGTTGTACAGGAAATTTGTAAGGATTGAATAGCACTTGTTTTAAAATTCAAAGAAAATTATATTAAAATTAATCATTAAATTAGAACTTTATGAGTTGGTTAATCAAATCATCAATCGGGCGGAAGTTTGTGCAAAGCTTATCCGGATTATTCCTGATCCTGTTCTTATTGTTCCACGTTTGTATGAACCTGGTACTTATTTTCAACTACGAAACCTACAATTTCCTGGCGAATGAAATGCTGGGAGCAAACTGGTGGGCAATTGTCGGTACTATTGTCATCTTTTTTGGTTTCGGGGTTCATATTATTTACTCCATCTTCCTGACATTACAAAACAGGAAAGCACGCGGAAATATAAGGTATGAATCATCCAGCAAAACCCCGGCAACATGGTCATCAAAAAACATGTTTGTCCTGGGTCTTGTAATCGCTCTTTTCTTAGTATTGCACCTGTATCAGATGTGGTATCAGATGCAGTTTAAAGAATTATTTATGATTGAAGGAGCACGTCATGACAGCGCTCAGCTTGTAGAAGAGGTCTTTTCAAACATCTGGGTAGTAATTCTATACGTTGTTGCTTTTATAGCTCTTTGGTTTCACCTCACACACGGTTTCTGGAGTGCCCTGCATACAGTGGGATGGAACAACGACATCTGGATGAAACGTATTAAAATGATTGGAAATGTCCTGTCAGCATTTATCTGTATTGGATTTATTGCAGTAGCAGTGCTTATGCACCTAGGGTATTCCAACTTATTAGCTTAACTTAAGAAAATCAAACATTATGAATAAGATAGATTCTAAAATACCAAAAGGGCCACTAGCTGAGAAATGGACAAACTACAAAAATAACCAGAAACTGGTTAACCCTGCCAATAAAAGGCGACTGGATGTGATTGTTGTCGGTACAGGGCTTGGTGGCGCATCAGCAGCCGCTACACTTGGAGAACAAGGTTTCAACGTACTTAACTTCTGTATTCAGGATTCACCCAGAAGAGCTCACTCAATTGCAGCTCAGGGTGGTATAAATGCTGCTAAGAATTATCCAAACGACGGTGACTCTGTATATCGTCTATTCTATGACACTATAAAAGGTGGTGACTACCGCGCCCGTGAAGCTAACGTATATCGTCTTGCTGAAGTATCGAATGAAATTATTGATCAATGTGTTGCACAAGGTGTACCATTTGCAAGGGAATATGGAGGTTTGCTTTCTAACCGCTCATTTGGCGGCTCGCAGGTATCCAGAACATTCTACGCGAGAGGACAGACCGGACAGCAGCTGCTTCTTGGAGCTTATTCTGCTCTGAGCCGTGCAGTGAATAAAAAACAGGTAAAGCTTTATACTCGTTATGAGATGGTAGACCTGGTAATTATTGATGGCCGTGCACGTGGTATTATTGCACGTAACCTTATTACAGGTAAACTTGAGCGTTTTGGTGCTCATGCTGTTGTTATTGCCACGGGAGGTTATGGTAATGCATTCTTCCTTTCAACAAATGCTATGACTTCAAATGGCTCTGCAGCATGGCAATGTTACAAAAAAGGTGCATATTTCGCTAATCCCTGTATGACTCAGATACACCCGACATGTATTCCTGTACATGGTGAATTTCAATCAAAACTGACACTTATGTCAGAATCGCTTAGAAATGACGGTCGCATTTGGGTACCTAAAAAGAAAGAAGATGCTGAAGCAATCAGAAATGGTAAGCTTAGGCCAACAGAAATAAAGGAGGAAGATCGCGACTATTACCTGGAACGTCGTTACCCTGCATTTGGCAACCTTGTACCCCGTGACGTGGCCTCAAGAGCCGCTAAAGAGCGTTGTGACGCAGGTTACGGTGTAGGTACAACAGGACTTGCTGTTTATCTTGATTTTGCTGATGCAATTGAAAGGCTTGGCAAGGATGTGGTTGAGGCTCGTTATGGTAATCTTTTCCAGATGTATGAAAAGATTGTCGATGACAATCCTTATGAAACTCCTATGATGATTTATCCTGCAATTCACTACACAATGGGTGGTATTTGGGTTGACTATGAACTGATGTCTACTATTCCCGGGTTATTTGCTATTGGCGAGGCTAATTTCTCTGATCACGGTGCAAACAGACTTGGAGCTTCTGCACTTATGCAGGGACTTGCTGATGGTTATTTCGTACTTCCATACACAATTCAGAATTATCTGTCAGACCAAATCTCTGTTCCTCGCATCAAAACGGATTCTCCTGAGTTTGAAAAGACCGAGAACGAGATTAATCAAAGAATTGAACGTTTGATGAGCATCAAAGGAAAGCATTCTGTTGACAGCATTCATAAAAAACTGGGCCACATAATGTGGGAATATGTTGGAATGAACAGAAATGAAGCCGGTCTGAAAAAGGCCATTGAGGAAATTAAGGAGATCAAGAAAGATTTCTGGACTAACGTACGCATCCCGGGAGAGGGAAATACTCTTAACATTGAACTGGAAAAGGCACTCAGACTTGCCGACTTCATTGAGATGGGAGAACTGATTGCTCACGATGCTCTTGACAGAGAAGAATCCTGCGGAGGTCACTTCCGTACTGAACACCAGACAGCTGAAGGTGAGGCTTTAAGACACGATGATGAGTTCTCATATGTTTCTTGCTGGGAGTATAAGGGAGAGGACAATGTTCCTGTTATGTCTAAGGAACCGCTCGATTACGAATTTATTGTTCGTCAGCAGAGAAACTACAAATCATAAGCTGTTGATAAAACAGGAGAACATTTAAAAATTGAATAATCATGGATAAAGATATCAATATAAAAGTAAAAGTTTGGCGTCAGAACGGACCGAAAGACAAAGGGCATTTTGAAGTATATCCGTTGGAAAATATCTCACAGGGCAGTTCATTTCTTGAAATGCTGGATATTCTTAACGAGAACCTTATTAATGAAGGAAAAGAACCGGTTGTCTTCGATCATGACTGCCGTGAAGGTATTTGCGGTATTTGCAGTCTTTACATCGACGGACACCCTCATGGTCCGGATGAAGATATAACTACTTGTCAGCTTCATATGCGTACATTTGATGAAGGTGATACAATTACAGTTGAACCATGGCGATCTACTGCATTCCCTGTAATTAAAGACCTTATGGTTGACAGAACTGCTTTTGACAAAATAATACAGGCAGGTGGATACACTTCAGTAAACACAGGCGGTACTCCCGATGCAAATGCTATACTTATACCTCACGATCAGGCCGAGCTGGCAATGGATGCCGCTGCATGTATTGGTTGTGGTGCTTGTGTTGCTGCATGTAAAAATGGTTCAGCAATGCTCTTTGTATCTGCAAAAGTAAGTCAGCTTGCACTACTGCCCCAAGGAAAGGTTGAAGCAGCAAAACGTGCTAAGTCTATGGTTGCTAAAATGGACGAGTTGGGTTTCGGGAACTGTACAAATACCGGAGCCTGTGAAGTAGAATGTCCTAAAAACATCTCTATATCAAATATCGCCCGACTGAACCGAGAATTTCTTAAAGCTAAGTTCAAAGATTAGTATATCGCATTAAGCACAGCATTGTGCATAATGTCCTACCTTAAAGCGTCTTTCCACTTATATAAAAGTGAGAGACGCTTTTTTATGCTCTCCTATTTACATATCTTTAACAACCAATTTCTAATCTTCTTTGTTTAATCTAAGTCACAGGTATAACTTTGTATGACTTTTTAGAGTTTTTAATTTAACAATCAGAACTACCAAAACAGACTAGTATGAAAACGAAAAGTATTATCAAAACAGGAATAGCGGTGATGTTTATATTGTTACTAACTGCACCGGTATTCTCTCAGGTGAGATTTGGCGTTAAAGGAAGCGTGGGACTTAATAATCCTGACTTTAAAACCCTCGACGAAACTTTTGATATTGAGAATATGACCTCTTACAGTATAGGACCATCAATCGAAGCAATGTTTCTTCCTCTTGGTGTTGCTGAATTTGGTATAGACGCTGCCCTCCTTTATAACGATAACAGAATGACAATTACCCCTCCTCCTGGTGGTGAAGCAGCTGCCTCAACTGAAGTAGCAAACCGTTATATTAATTTACCGGTAAATGCCAAGCTTAAATTCGGATTGGGTATGTTACCGTTGAGACTATTCGCTACAGCTGGTCCTTGGGCAGGATATTTGATCGATGGTGATGAGTTTTCAATAACTGATATAACAAACGATATAAAGGCCAAAGAATTTCAGGCAGGTGCCAATCTTGGATTTGGAATTGAAGTTCTAAGGTTTTTACAAGTTGGTTTGAATTACAGTGTGAAGCTCACCGACGATTATTCAATAAACGAACCAAACTGGAAAGAGCCACTTAACGGTAAAAACGAGTCCTGGACAGTAACAGGTATAATATTCTTTTAATTTCAATTCATGTATGCTGATGTAATTCTCCCGTTACCTTTTTCCGATCTATATACCTACTCTGTACCCGTGGAAATGAGGGACAAGATTACAAGAGGATCAAGAGTAATAGTTCCTTTCGGTAACCGTAAATATTACACGGCTATTGTATATAAAATTCAAGAAACAGCTCCAAAGGGTTTTAAGGTAAAAGAGATTCATTCCTTATCAGACTCAGAGCCTATAGTCAATGAGCAGCAACTCAAATTATGGGAATGGATCTCTTATTATTATTTATCTCCACTTGGAGATGTTTACAAAACAGCTCTCCCCTCTTCTTTGAAATCAGAAGATCTTAAATCAAAATTCAAACCTAAAACAGAAACATTCATAAGAATTAATCCCGGTAAGGATGCTGCAAACATAACGGGTATAATCGGAAGAGCTGTAAAACAAAAATTCTTGTATAATCAAATACAAGATATTCTTACAGATAATAAAAAAGAACACATAAGCAGAAAAGAGGTCTCAGAATTAGCGGGTTACTCTGTTTCAGTGCTAAACGGACTGATAAAAAAGGAGGTGCTGCAAACTATTGAAGTAGAGACGGGAAGATTGAATACTGGTATAAAACCTATACGAAAGCCGCATCCTCTTAATGATTTTCAGCAAAAAGCATTTAATGAGATAATCGACTGTTTCGAAAACAGGCAAACCTGTCTGCTTCATGGTGTCACTTCCAGTGGAAAAACAGAAATATATATACACCTGATTGAAGAAGCACTCTCTTTGGGAAAACAGACACTTTACCTGGTTCCCGAGATTGCACTGACAACTCAGTTGACGCAACGGTTACAAGCTGTCTATGGCAGCAAAATAGGCATATATCACTCTAAGATAAATGATAATGAAAGAGCTGAAATATGGAATAAAATGCTGTCGGATGAACCATATGAAATCATTTTAGGGGTACGTTCATCTCTTTTTCTGCCTTATCAGCAACTGGGACTGGTTATCATAGACGAAGAGCATGAAATGAGCTATAAACAACAAGAACCATCACCGCGATATCATGCGCGTGATACAGCAATAATGCTGGCGCACTTTTATAATGCAAAAACAATCCTTGGGTCTGCAACACCCTCATTAGAGTCTTACTTCAACACGAGAAACGGCAAGTACGGAATAGTAACACTGCAAGAACGTTACAGAAACATCCTGATGCCGGAGATTAAAATAGAGAATACATTCGAGTTGCGAAAAAGGAAAAAGATGAAATCTCTTCTGACACCTGCACTGATTGAACAAATGAAGCTGATTCTGGAAAATGGGGAACAGGTAATACTATTTCGTAATCGTAGGGGTTTTGCATCACTTATTGAATGTGAGCAGTGTGCATGGTCACCAAAATGCAAAAGATGTGATGTTACACTCACGTATCATAAAAAGCGAAACAGACTGATTTGTCACTATTGCAATGCCTCTTACCCTATGCCTGTGATATGTCCATCATGTAATTCAGAAAATCTGAAGACTTTAGGCCAGGGAACCGAGCAACTGGAAGAAGAGGTTGAGCGTCTTTTCCCTGATTATATAGTTGGCAGGATGGATTTAGATACCACCCGGGGGAAGGATGCTTACGAAAAGATTATAGATGATTTTCAGAGTAAAAGAATTCATATTCTGATTGGCACACAGATGCTTTCCAAAGGACTTGACTTTGAAAATGTAGGCATTGTCGGAATTATTTCATCTGACTCATTGCTCAACTACCCCGATTTCAGATCACACGAACGAGGCTTTCAGCTTATGATGCAGGCCGCAGGACGTGCAGGACGAAAGAACAGGCAGGGAAAAGTAATTATTCAGAGTGCCGACCCCGACCAGCCGGTATATGGTTATATTTCAAAATACGACTATGAGGGTTTCTTTAATTCTCAGATGGCTGAAAGAAGAATGTTTAACTATCCTCCCTTCTGCAGGTTGATTTCAATCATACTCAAGCACAAAACCGAACAAAAGGTTGATGCCGGATCTGATTATCTTGCTGCTTTACTCAGACAATCTTTTAGCGATAGTGTTCAGGGACCAAGTAAACCAATTGTAAGTTTTATCCAGCGTTACCATCTTAGAGAGATTCTACTTAAACTTGATTATAATCTTTCTATTAAGAAAACCCGAGAGATAATAAAATCTGCAGAAACCAGGTTTCATACAAACAAAGACTTCAAATATATAATGATCCATTTTGATGTAGACAAGGTATAAATGCAAAAAACCGATACTCCATATGGAATACCGGTTTTCTTACTATTTGCAGTTCCGTTAAAACGGAATCTATTTCATTTCAATTTCTTCCTTCAGATCAATTTCGTTTCCGTCTTTATCGTAAAATTCATATTGCAGGAATCCTAATTTTTGATTAGGAATTATTCTCATACCTGCATTATACTTTTTCTTCCATTTACCTTTCAACGAAAAGAAACCTTGCTGAACATACGCTGCAACATAAGGGTGTATGTGCAGACTGAATTTCTTCACTTTCAGATTATTTGTCAAGTAATCAATCTTTCCCTCCAGAGTGTCTGTAAAGAGAAACGACGATTTTATTTTTCCTTTGCCAAAGCAAGTGGGGCATACTTCGCTAGTGGCAATTTCCATTTCGGGTCGCACACGCTGACGTGTTATCTGCATTATCCCGAACTTGCTCAACGGTAAAATGTTATGCTTTGCTCTATCAGTTGACATCAGTTCCTGCATCTTCGACAACAGCTTGTTTCGATGCTCACCTTTATTCATATCGATAAAGTCAATTACAATAATGCCTCCCATATCGCGTAATCTCAGCTGACGGGCAATCTCTTCTGCAGCAGCAACATTTACTTCGTAAGCGCTGTCTTCCTGTCCTAGTTTTGATTTGTTGCGATTTCCGCTATTTACGTCAATCACATGCAACGCTTCTGTATGCTCTATAATGAGATAAGCACCATTTTTAAATGTAACAGTTTTTCCAAAGAGCGATTTTACCTGTTTTGTAATACCGAAATTATCTAAAATCGGCAATGCACCCTTATATTCTTTTACGATATTTTTCCTGTCAGGTGCAATGAGATTTACATATTCGGCAATTTGTTTAGACACATCACTGTCGTTAATGTGTATCTGTTCGAAAGAGGGATTGAAAATATCGCGTAACAGAGCTACAGTACGTCCTGTCTCTTCATAAACCAGAGATGGCGCTTTGGCTTTCTGTATCTTGCTAATACAATCTTCCCATCTTTTAATCAGAACTTTAAGTTCTGCATCAAGGTCGGCCACTCGCTTTCCTTCAGCATTTGTTCTAATTATAACCCCGTAATTCTTGGGTTTTATACTTTGAATAAGCTGACGAAGCCGTGCTCGTTCCTCTCGTGACTTAATTTTCTGTGATACCGACACACGGTTGATAAATGGTATTAAAACCATAAACCTTCCCGCGAAAGAAATTTCAGATGTCAATCTTGGGCCTTTAGTAGAGATTGGCTCTTTGGCAACTTGTACCAAAATTTCCTGTCCTACTTTCAGTACATCCGAGATTAATCCATCTTTATCGATATCGGGCTGCAGCTTCATCTTCTGGAGCTGCGTAAATTTTTTCTTGTCTTCAACAAGTTTCTGAAATTGCAGAATCGAGTTGAATTCAACCCCTAAATCCAAATAGTGAAGAAAAGCGTCCTTTTTGTGTCCCACGTTCACAAATGCTGCGTTAAGGGCGGGCATAAGCTTTTTCACTTTGCCCATGTAGATATTTCCAACCGAGTAAGATTCCTCTTGATTTTCTTGTTGCAATTCAACTAGTTTCTTGTCTTCAAGAACTGCAATCGTAATCTCCTTTGATTGAACATCTACAACAAGTTCGCTTGTCACAATTGTTCTTTTTAATAATGATTAAAATAATGTTGGGCTTCTGTCTTCACAACAGAAAGGGAGTTCACTCCTGAACAATTCCCTATTTTATACACAAAGAACAAACTTATCACCCTAATGGTTTTCTTATAAGTTTGTTCCTGTATATGGCTGAAAGAAACTACAGGCTTATTTTTTCTTCTTGTGCCTGTTCTTTCTTAGTCTTTTTTTCCTTTTGTGGACAGACATTTTATGCCTTTTCCTTTTTTTTCCGCTTGGCATGTTTTAAATCTCCTATTTTTAATTAATCTACTTTAATTTCCTTTACCTGAGCAACAAACGTTTTAGATGGCTTGAAAGCGGGTATATTGTGTGCTGGGATAATAATAGTTGTATTCTTTGATATATTACGTGCAGTTTTTTGCGCTCTTTTTTTAACTATGAAGCTGCCAAATCCTCTCAAATATACATTCTCATCGTTAGCCAATGAATCTTTAACTACATCCATGAAAGATTCAACTGTTGACAATACCGATGTTTTGTCTACACCAGTTCTTTTCGCAATTTCGTTTACAATATCAGCTTTAGTCATTTTTTTTGATATATTTATATTATTAATAATTACAGCAACTCTCTAGCTAGTAAAATTTTGGAATGCAAATATATAGCTTTTTTCTCAACCCTAAAAATAAATATATAGAATTTTTCTCTTTTTGGACTAATTGGAAAAACTGGTACGCTAAGATACACAATATTTATGAACAATAGGGTTTTGTAATTGTGTAGTTATAAAATAATGTTTATTTTTGTTTTAAAGCTTAACGGCTGTTTTTCAAACCAAATAAATTATTAGTTATGTCGGTGAATAAAGTAATATTAGTAGGAAATGTAGGCAAAGACCCGGAAATGAAGTATTTCGACAATGACGTTGCAAAAGCAAATTTCTCAGTTGCAACAAGTGAGAGAGGTTACACCACATCCAACGGAACTCAGGTTCCTGAGAGAACAGAGTGGCACAATGTTGTATGCTGGAGAGGATTAGCTCAGATTGCTGAGAGATTTGTAAAAAAAGGCACATTAGTTTATATTGAAGGAAAAATAAAAACCCGTTCGTATGATGATCAGAGCGGTGTTAAACGATATATAACAGAGATTATTGCTGATAACCTGGAACTGCTAAGCAGAAAATCAGGTGGTGCAGAAAATGAAAACTCAAGCATCAGACACGATTACACCAGTTCAGAGAATACAACCAATGAAATGGATAATAATTCTGATGTAGATGATTTGCCATTCTAAAAAAACATCGTAATTTTGTAAGAGAATGTTATAAAACATTCTCTTTTTTGTTTCACTAAATCATTGTCACTTGGATCCTGACCCTTTATCGTTTTTACAGGTAAGCCTGCAGGTGTTTACACCCGCAGTTACAAACTATGTTTTATCAGCAATTCTACTCCTGCTTATTATTATCAATGCTATCGTCTCCGGATCGGAGGTTGCTTTTTTCTCATTAAAAGAAGAGCACAAGGATAAGCTCGATGCTCCTTCTGAACCGTCAACATCTCGAATTAACAAATTACTCAAAAATCCGGAAAAACTTCTGGCCTCTATAGTCTTAACCTACAACTTTCTTAATGTAACACTGGCGGTTTTAATAATTTATCTTCTGAACAGATTGCCCTACTTTGCAGGCGAAGTCGGGTCAAAACTCATACTCGAGGTTATCATAACAATATGTGTAATCCTTCTTTTTGTAGATATCCTTCCAAAGCTATATGCTTCTCACAATCCGCATAAGTTCGCTTCCAGACATGCTCCGTTAATCAGAGTAATAAATAAATTAATGAGTCCTTTATCAGGTTTTCTGGCAAAAAGGACATCTTCATACAACCGCCCGGTTTCGTTTACAAGGCATGAATTATCAATGGATGATTTGTCCAAAGCACTTGAAATAACTTCAGACGAGGAAACACGTGATCAGGAAAAAGAGATGCTTGAAGGTATTATCAGATTCAGGGACAAAAGTGTTGATGACATAAAGATATCCAGAAGTGATATGATAGCCATCAATATGCAGACACTATTTGTTGATGTAATAGACTTTATCGTGGAAGCAGGATTCTCCCGTATACCAGTTTTCGAAGATAATCCCGACAACATTAAAGGTATACTATATGTAAAGGACCTTCTGCCACATCTGGGCAAACCTCACAATTTCAAATGGCAGTCACTGATTCGCTCAGCGTATTTTGTGCCCGGAGCCAAACGAATAGATGATTTGCTTGAAGAGTTCCGTACAAATAAAATTCACATGGCAATTGTAGTTGATGAATATGGAGGCACTTCAGGTTTAGTTACTATGGAAGATATTCTAGAAGAGATAGTCGGTGATATCAGTGACGAGTATGATGAAGAGTTGCCTTTCTACACTATGGCCTCAGACGGATCATATATTTTTGAAGGTAAAACACCTCTTGAGGAATTTATAAAAATCACGAATGTCTCAGAAAAGGATTTCGAGGTGATGTCTGATGAAGTTGATACTCTCGCAGGGCTATTACTGGAGCTAAAAGGCGATTTCCCAAAACGGAAAGAAACTTTCACATATAAAAAATACACTTTTCAGGCTGAGGAAATGAGTAAGAAGAGAATTATTAAAGTACGCTACATTCCTCCCAAGGTAAAACTAAAAGAAGTTGAATAAATAATATATGCTTATCAGAAAAGATTATTCTGTCAACGGATCTCTGATGGGTATTTGGAAAATGGATGAAACTATAGAAGAGCTATTAGAACTCTTCCCTCCCACTATCCGTTCAGAGGCTGTCAATTATATTAAGAGTGTACGTTCAAAAAGACGTATCAGAGAGTGGCTTTCCACAAGGATTATGCTCTTTGAACTTCTTGGCGAAGTAAAAATAATACAAAACCGGGAAGACGGCAAGCCTTATCTGGAAGACAGATCATACCATATAAGCATATCACATACAAGAAATCATGCAGCTATATTACTGAATAAGTCATTTCCGGTAGGAATAGATATAGAGATTAAATCAGACAGAGTTGAGAAGCTTGCACATAAATTCGTTTCCGAAAGTGAGTATATCGACCCTGAACAAAAGATACTGCATCAACTGCTGCATTGGTCAGTAAAGGAGTGTATGTTCAAATTGATTAATGAGATAGGTATCGATTTCAGAAAACATCTATTGATCCACCGGTTCATTCCTGCACAAAATGGAGTAATTACTGCCACTGAATTTAAAACTAAAGAAAACAGAACTTATAACCTCAATTACGAAGTACACCCTGAGTATGTTCTTACCTGGGTTACAGACACCGAGTGAATTTAAGTTATGTCAAAATAAAAGCTCCGAAATATTCCGGAGCTTTTAAAATTATATCTGTATAAGTAAATCCTCTGTTACAATTAAGCGTTCAATGATACACGCTTGAATTCTGTAACTTCTAATTCCTTATCGTTTTCTTTAATAAACTGTTCGATAGTCTTCTTTGAATCCTTCACATAATCCTGCTGAAGAAGAGTAGACTCCTTGTAGAACTTAGTTAAAGCACCTTCTGCAATTCTGTCAAGCAAGTTTTCCGGCTTACCGGCTTCACGAGCTTTCTCACGAGCAATATCCAACTCTTTTTCCTTGACTTCTGCTGGTATTCCTTCAGATGTTACAGCAATCGGATTCATAGCAGCAATCTGCATAGCAATATCTCTCGCTACAGACTCATCAACATCAGCTTTATTAAAACCAACTACAGTAGCCAGTTTATTACCCATGTGGATATATGATGCTACATAAGGAGCTGTTACAAACTCATAAAAACCAAGTTCCATCTTTTCACCTGTAGCAGCCATCTTATCCGTAATCACCTGAGCTACAGTTCCGTTACTAAGCTCCAATACTAACAGCTCGTCAAGAGTTGCAGGCTTATTGCTCATAGCAAGATCCAGAATCTGCTCAGTAAGAGCTATATAATCCTCATTCTTTGCTACAAAGTCAGTTTCGCACTGTAATGCAACTACTGCAGCGAAATTGCCTTCAGTTTTTGCAAGTACGCAACCTTCAGAAGCATCACGATCTTCTCTTTTTGCTGCTACAGCCTGTCCTTTTTTACGGATAATCTCCATAGCCTTATCGAAATCACCGTCTGCTTCAGTAAGAGCATTTTTGCAATCCATCATACCGGCACCTGTCATTTTGCGCAGGTGCTGGATATCTGCCATTGTTACTGCCATATATATTTTATCTTTATTGTTTTAATTATTCGTCAACCTCAGCGTCTTTAGCGTACTTGCTAACAACCGCTGCCTTCATAGCATCTGAGTCTTCTTTTTTCACGCGTTCTTTTCTGGCAGCTTTAGTTTTACGCTCCCTGCGCTGAGGTGCATCATCTGACTGATCTTCAGCAGCAGCTGCGTCGGCTTTTTCAACCTTACGCTCTTCCAGACCTTCTTTAATAGAATCACACAGAACAGCTAAAATCATATCAATTGCCTTTGCTGCATCATCATTTGCAGGAATTACAAAATCGATATTAGAAGGGTCTGAGTTAGTATCCACGATTGCGAATACAGGAATTCCCAAACGCTCTGCTTCTCTTACAGCAATTTGTTCTTTCATTACATCCACAACAAATATTGCAGAAGGAAGACGGGTAAGATCCTGAATAGAACCAAGGTTCTTTTCCAGTTTAGCACGCTGACGGGTTACCTGAAGCTTTTCTCTTTTCGATAGAGTATCAAATGTACCATCTTTAATCATCTTATCTATGCTTCCCATTTTCTTCACCGCTTTGCGGATTGTTGGGAAGTTAGTAAGCATACCACCAGGCCAACGCTCTATAACGTATGGCATGTTAATACTTTGTGCTCTTTCCTCGATAACAGGTTTAGCCTGTTTTTTAGTTGCTACAAAAAGAATCTTCTTGCCTGATTTAGCCATCTGCTTCATAGCAGCAGCAGCTTCTTCAGTCTTAGCTATAGTTTTATAAAGGTCGATAATGTGAATACCGTTACGCTCCATAAAAATGTAAGGAGCCATTGCAGGATTCCATTTTCTTTTTAAGTGGCCGAAGTGCGCTCCGGCATCAAGTAATTGGTCAAATTCTAACTTTGCCATTTTGTTTTTTTGTTATTATTCGTTTACATTCTTTTTCTTAGGTCGAATCATAAGGTAAATCACCCTAGCCTGAATTTAAATCAGGGATAATGTCCTTACAATTTAGATACTAAACGTATTAGCCGGCACCACGGCTTTTATGTAAAAATCCGGTAGAATCCGGATTTCATACATATCCAATATATTAACGTTTTGAGAATTGGAATTTCTTTCTTGCGCCCGGTTGTCCCGGTTTCTTACGCTCAACCACACGTGGGTCGCGTGTCATAAAGCCTTGTGCTCTTAATGCCGGCTTATCTTCCGGGTTTATTTTCACTAAAGCGCGTGCAATACCTAATCTTACTGCTTCTGATTGTCCTTTATAGCCACCGCCATCAAGATTTACTCTGATATCATATTTATCTGCTACCTCAAGAGTATTCAACGGTTGTTTTACAATGTACTGTAGTATAGAAGAGGGAAAATAATTTTCTAAATCACGTTTATTAATAACGATCTTTCCGGTACCTTCGGTCACGATAACCCTGGCCACTGCTGCTTTACGCCTTCCTATTGCATTTACTGCTTCCATCATTATTATTTAAGACTGTTTATATCGATTTTCTTTGGTTTCTGTGCCTGATGTGGGTGCTCGTTGCCGGCATACACAAACAGATTATTTAATATTGCCTCACCTAATTTATTTTTAGGCAGCATACCCTTTACCACTTTTCTAAAAAGTCTGTCCGGACCTTTTGCCATCAATTCAGCCGGGGTAGATGCTCGCTGACCGCCGGGATAACCCGAATAGCGATAATAGGTGCGTTCTGTCCACTTATTTCCTGTAAGTTTTACTTTATCTGCATTCAGAATTATAACATTATCACCACAATCCACGTGTGGAGTGAAGCTGGCTTTGTACTTACCTCTAAGTAATTTTGCTACTTTTGAGCTGAGACGCCCTAATGTCTGCCCTGTGGCATCTATTTCAACCCATTCTTTCTGAGCCGTTTCTCTGTTTACAGAAATGGTCTTATAACTAAGCGTATCCATTCTTGTTTGTTTAATTTAATTAGTAAGTTAGTGTGAAGTTGATTCTTGCTGCTTCCTGTTTTTGTCTTGCTAAGGGACAGAATAGGCAAATAAAAAGCTTAAAATCAAACTCTTAATCGAAAAAAACTAATAATCGGACTGCAAAGTTACAATAATTCAATAAATTAACAAAGAGTTTAAGGCTATTTTCTTTTCAGTAAAAAATTTTTTTTCAATCTACCAGTTTAGAATCCATAAACTTAGTCGTGCTCTCAATCAAATCAGTAAATTCAACGGAAAAGTTATGAGCCACTTCAGGATTAACTGATACATACTTTACATTCTCTCCCTCTCTCAATTCGATGATATACATTATTGAGCTGTCTGTGTTATCATCAAAACCGTAGGAATCATCCATTCCATACAAATCACTCTCTCTGACAAGCTTGTCAAACTGATCAAACTCATCAGCTGTCAACTTCCCCTGCCTGCTTGTCGGATTACCTGTGCCTGAATACCTGTCGAAAAAGTAATTCTGTTGATTAATCTGATAAGTTGAATCAGGATTCAGCTGAAAATCGACCTTATAATTTCCTACACTCTCCATACTAAATTTGTAGGTAAACTCTACCATTTCAGTCGAACTGCCTCTGCTGCTCTCGCTGTTCTTACTATTACAGCCCACAAATAAGATGGATAACACAAAAAAAATAAACAGGTTGTTTTTTATCATATATTTTTTAATTATTAAAAAAAGGGAGGTCACCCTCCCTTTTCGTCGATTTATAAAAAAGTTCTATTTCCAGGGACCCGGTTGCACTAAATAAGGATTCCCGTCTTCATCGTTACCCATTGTTTGAATTTGGCCATCCGGCAGTGGGAACATAGTTTTCGCTGCATCCAATTTAGCTGACGATGCAAATTTAGTAATAAAATTGGCTTCAAAGTCAACATATTCAGAAATTGCATTAGCCATAACTGTACCACCCCAACGAACAAGGTCAAACCAGCGCTGTCCTTCCATTGCCAGCTCAAGTTTACGCTCCATGCGAATAGCATCAATACAAACATCTTTATCTGAGAATGCAGCGTGAGATGCAGGATAGGTACTTACCAGATAATTGGCAGCTGGAATATCAGGATCAGTTGCCTGCTCTTTAGGCATATAAATAATATTATCTGGATGAGCGGCTCTTGTACGAATCTGGTTCACATAACCCATAGCTTCTGACAGTTGATTATCATTAGCCAAACACTCAGCATAAAGCAGAACAATATCGCGGAAGCTCAGATACTGAACATTAATAGCAGATCCCGGTGCCCAACCGTCGTGAATACCACCATCTGCAAGTCCAGCATCAAGCTCTTCTTTTGTATAAACATGCTTTTTAGGCATATAGAAACCACCGTTAGCTACGTCTCTCACCCAGTTGTTCTGTGGTAGACCCCAGTCTCTGTAAGGAATACCGAAGCGTCCAATTGCAAAATCCAGACGCGGGTCAACCGCCATAGTACCGTTAGTTGATAAAAATTCACCTTCTGGGCTTCTTTCTGCTACAAAAGGAGGATTTCTGTAAGTCTTATCAAGGAATGGAAGTCCGTTTGCATCAACCTTATAAGAGTTTGCCAGCTCATTAGATGGCTGATAAAAACCACAGCATCCACCCGGTGCACCTGCTCCTCCGTGAGGATAAGCTATTGAAATACCCGGGTTAGCGTTGTTGTAGTCGCTAGAGAACTGAATAGCAAAAACTGACTCTTTACCATTATCAGTAGGACTGTAGAAGTTATGATGCATATTATTTTCTAAACCATATTTCAATCCATTAGAAGTAATTCCGTTGTCTATTACATCTTTTAATATTGGTTTGGCCGTGGCCATGTCACCCTTTTGCATCAGAACCTTTGCCTTAAGTGCTTTTGCTGCCCATGAGTTAGCTCTACCCGGCATATCCTGTCTTGCAGGGAGAAGCGAGATAGCCTGATCAAGGTCAGCAAGAACATTAGGATAAATATCCACATCATTATGAACCTTAGGATCATTGTCGGTATTTGAATCATCTACCCAAGGAAGAAATGGCCCGAACACCCTGATTCCTTCAAAATAAAACAAGGCTCGTAGAAAATACATCTCACCCAGTCTCGAATTCTTAAATGCATCGGGCAATTCCTCAGTCTCGTTGATTGTCTGGATAGCAACATTCACACGTTTTGCTCCTTTATATACCCATGAATATTTTTCCCCAATATATCCGTTTGTTGGTAATATACTGTAGGTTTCCATCACGTTCAGTACCGACTGGTCGTTGGCGTCAGAACCTTTATTTGCATCACCACCATACATACTTCCGAAAGTCCAGTTGGTGATTGAAGCACCCCAGCCATTTTCCGAGAAGTTAGCGTATGCATTCGTAGTAAGCAGGTCAATACCAGTCTGATTCATAAGGGCATTCTGGTCGATACTTCCCTGAGGAGCAATGTATAGAAAATCCTCTCCGCAGGAGCTCAGCATTATAAATGCTGATATTAAAAGCGTCAATAATATATTTTTTTTCATACTTATTAATTTTAAAGATTAGAATGTAAAGTTAACACCAAAGAGCAAGCGCATTGTGGTTGGCCATCCACCCATATCAAGACCTCTTCTGAGGTCAGCTCCACTTCCGGCTCCAGTTTCAGCGTTTGTAAACTCAGGGTCTAATCCTGTATAGCTGTCGATAGAAAGCACATTTTCAGCCTGAATATAAAGTCTTAGATTTTCAATAGTGGCTCTTCTAACCAATTCCTGAGGAAGAGTGTAACCCAATACAAGGTTTTTCAGTTTCAGGAATGAACCGTCTTCTACATAATAAGAACTTGATACAGCACCACCCCAACTGTCTGAAGAGTCCAGAATTGGAAGAATAGCGTTTGAATTATCTGCACCAGGAGTCCATGACTGATCTCTCATTCTAACTGAACGGTTACCTCCAAACAATGGGAAGTCAGTAAAATACTTGGTATTGTTATATAGGTCATTACCAATTGATGAATACCAGAACATTGTAAAATCCCAGTTTTTATATGTCAGACCAACATTCAAACCACCAACTAAATCAGGGTGAGGACTACCAATCATTCCTCTGTCTTCCCCATCAATCTTACCATCACCATTTATATCTTCAAATTTAAATTTTCCGACATAAGATCCAGGGTTTTCAGTTATTGCAGCTTTAGTTGTTCCATAAGGAGTTGGCGAATCCAAAACATCCGATTCACTTTCATAGAAACCTATTTGATTATATCCCCAGAAATGCGAAATTGGCAAACCCTTCATTGTTCTCGTAGAAGCAGTTGAAATACGTGCACCCCATCCATAAAGAGCATAGTCATCGGCTGCAGCAAGAGAAAGAACCTTATTTTCATATCTTGATAGGTTGAGTGCAATATCCCATCCTAAGTCACCCTTTCTGTCAGCATAGTTGAAGCTGAAGTCAAAACCCCTGTTTCTCATACTACCATAGTTAATATAAGGAGTTCCCGGTTCACCTGCCAGGTTAGAATAAGCGGCACCAATCAACATGTCAGAAGTTTCTTTATTATAAAACTCAAGAGTTGAATTGAAACGTCCCTGTCCGAAAGTTATATCCAAACCGGCGTTAAGCTGCTTAGTAGCTTCCCAGCGGGTTTCAGGGTTACCATATGTTGAAAGCCTGTATCCCGGAGTTGCACCTGTATTGGCTCCTGCGAGGTCATAATTGGTTCTATCAGGAGTAGTGGTGAAAAGCGAAGCAAAGTTAGTTGCACGAGGTATTTCAGAGTTACCTGTCAAACCATAACCAACACGCAGTTTCAGGTCATCCAACCAGTCGCGCTGATCTTCCATGAATGCCTCTTCCGAAACACGCCATCCAAATGATGCAGATGGGAATGTTCCGTAACGCTGTGACTGTGAGAAACGGGAAGCACCATCACGACGTACAATACCAGTAAACAGATACTTGTCAGCAAAACCATAATCAACACGTCCGAAAACTCCAAACAATGCTGTCTCACCCCAATACCATGATTCAGTCTGCCTCTGATTGTTATTTTCACCCATTTGCAGTGTCCATGTATCAACGTTATCTTCGAAAAGATAGTTATATCTTCTGCCTCTTAGTGTTCTTCCAAGACCACCTCTTAAAGCGTCAGACCCTATAAGAACTGTCAGATTATGTACATCCCCAAATCTTTTGCTGTAAGTAAGAGTATTCTGCCACTGCAGGTTGTAACCGCTATTGGCCTCTTCGTTGAAGTAGTTGGTACCCGGACTTTCAGAGAATTCAGGGTCTTTCTTACTCATGTTGTAACCCCAGTAAGTAGTATGGTCAAGACCAAAGCTGGTGCGGAAAGTCAGTTCTTTCATCAAATCCAGTTCGGCCCAAACGTTACCAAACAGACGGGTATTAACCCAATAGTTATCTTTATTTCTTGTTTCACGTGCTACGACGTTAACAAAGTTACCTGTTCCTGCAATCTTAGAGCCTGCCCAATTTCCAAACTCATCTTTAACAGGCACCCATGGTGAAGGCCTGTAAGTATATGAATAGGCAGAAGATTCTGCCGAACTACTCTGCAGACCCTGATCTTTTGAATATGTAAACTGCATATTTTGCCCTACTCTAAACCAGTCACGCAGATCAAATGAAGTATTGATACGAGTCTGATAGCGCTTGTAGTAAGAGTGAATTACAGTACCCTGCTGATCAAAATAGTTTAATCCTAGAAGATATTGACCTTTGTCATTACCACCAACAAGAGAAAGTTGATGATTCTGTATCGGTGCTGTGCGATCAACCTCATTCCACCAGTCAGTATCAGAAAACTTAACCATCTGGTTATTTGGGAATGAATAATCATTAATATTAATATCAGTTCTACCGTTAGCACCCGTTGTAGTCATGTAATTAGGAATATTAGGAGTTGGCCCTGTACCAAACTGCGCATGTGTTGGGAATCTTTCAACTCCATTCTCATCGAATTTAGTACCACGGATCAGGAAAGAGTTATTTTGCGCTTCCCACTCCAGGTTAAGCCTATCCATAGAATTCACAAGATCATATCTTGAAGTGGTCTTTTGAACTCCATAATATGCATCATAGGTCAATTTTGGCTGACCGGTTCTGGTACCTGATTTCGTTGTAATAAGAATTACACCGTTGGCAGCCTGTGCACCATAAATAGCAGCAGAAGAAGCATCCTTCAACACCTGCATACTTGCGATATCATTAGGGTTCAAACTACTGAGGTTCTGATTACGGGTAGCCACACCATCAATTACGTATAGCGGACCGTTATCATTAACAGTGTTCACACCACGGATACGAACCATAGTTGCAGAACCGGGAGAACCAGTTTGCCCGATATAAACACCGGGGGTTTTTCCCTGCAGCTGTTGTGTTGCTGACGAACCAGAGGTTATCAACAGGTCTTCAGTATCTACTACTGCAACAGATCCGGTAATATCCTTCTTTACTTGAGTACCGTATCCCACAACAACGATCTCCTCAAGTGTTTCCATGTCGAGCTGCAGTACAATATTGAAATTACGAGTGTTTCCCACCTGAACTTCCTGTGTAGTAAAACCCACGTATGAGAATACTAAGTATGAATTAGGTGAAGACACATCAAGGTCAAAAGTACCATCTAGATCGGTAATAGTACCATGTGTGGTTCCTCTTTCGATAACATTCACACCTATGAGTGTTTCTCCATCAGCATCAGTTACCACTCCGGTAACCCTCACCTGAGCAAACATCAAGCCTGCGCTGGTGATCATTAGCAGAGAAAGCATGCATAGCTTTCTCAACCCTGAAAACAAATGTTTTTCTTTTTGCATAAAACAATGATTAATAGTTAATGAATAAATTTAACATAACTCCAATTTAATTTTGCTAACAATATAAGTCCGAA
>JAQUIZ010000012.1 GCA_028683355.1 Fermentimonas sp. | reverse complement strand
GGGGCTGCCAACACTGTTTATGGTGAAGATGCTGATTCTAAGATCAAAGCACAGATGGCGAAGGATATATACGTTTCTGCTAATGGATACTCCGTATATTCCGCCGATATGGATCCGGAAAGTGAAAGAATCTTGTGCTACGATTTGTACTCCAAAAGATATTTTACTTCAACCATGGCCGCCGTGTTAAACGCTCAATATCATGTTAACCGAAATCTTTGCTTGCGAGGCGATACTACCGTTAACGAATTCTATGAGTTTCTTGGTATAGACGAGATTGATTGTGGCGACAAAATTGGATGGTCCATAGAGGAACTTATGGATGGCGGTATCATGTGGCTCGACTTTGACAACAGCCAAACAACAATGGAAGACGGTATGGTTTGTTGCGTTATATCTGCTCTTTGGGGCCCAATTATATTTGGAACTGAGCGATGATTACGCCATATTTACAACCACTATTATGAAAGGAGGTAATGGCTTTATGAACAGTAACCTAATTAAAATCCTCGGTATGGCTGCGACTGCAATCGGAATGGGAGCAACTCTCATAACCGATTGGGTTAGTGACAAGAAGATGGATAAAAAGATTGAGGAAAAAGTAATTGAAGCATTTACCAAAATGAACGAAAAGGAGTCCTAACAAGGGCTCTTTTTCTTTGTTAGAAAGGAGGGAGGCGGTCGGAATCCGTAATCAGGAAATGTGCGATATGGCAATATCAATAATTAACAAGTACGTAGACGAGCATTTATGTGTTACTGATTATCTCGGACGGGTCAATCCGAAGGAATCAAAAGAATATTTTGAAGATCTTAGTTATGCGAGATGGGCGGCTTATGAAATCATGGATCGTCTGAACAACGAGGCCGAACGTCTCCCCTCCCACATCACGGGATCTTTACGAGAACCTGTACCACCAGTTGATATTATTGCAGGGTTTATGGATGATATGGAGTGTTGTATATATGATGGTTGTAGCGAGAAACACGAACGTATATTCACCATCGCCAAGGATGTTGCAGATGATATCATTCTGTTATTTTTGTAATTTGAAAGGAGAAAAAATCATGAAGGTACTAAGAAAACAGGAATTAGAAACAAGTAGTATTCAGGCAGGTGACCAGATTGTTATTCAGTTGACGGGATTTGGCAAATTTACTGCAACCGCACAGAAAATCACCGACAAAGGAACGCTGTTCTTGTTTGATGATTGTGTTACAAAGCGACCCATGAATACAAAACGGACCAATAAAGGTGGTTATGAGAAATCATATCTTTGTACATGGATCAGCAATTTTCTATCGGCGGCATTCCCGGAATATTTAATAAACAGGATCGAAAATCTTACAATTCCTACATACGGGCAGATGTTCGGTCACGACGATTGGTACAACGATGTAATGGAACCAGATGATGACGAACAGCTTCCTCTTATGAAAAAGAGAAAGAATCGAATTGCTGATTTCAATGATAACTACGACTGGTACTGGATACAAAATGCAATGAAAAAAGAATTTTCTTCGTCTCTTTTCGCTAATGTGTCCTACTATGGTCTTGCCCGCAACTACCTCGCTTCGAACTCTGGTGGGGTTCGTCCGGTATTCTGGTTGGTTAAATAATCTAGGGGCCTTGTGCCCCGTCAATATTTGAAAGGAGAAAAAATCATGAAGGTATTAATAAAAAGAGAAGTCGAGGTTAAGAAAGCACAGATCGGAGATCAGATCACAATTCAACTGGTTGAGTTTGGTGAGTTTACTGCAACGGTACAGAAAATCACGGACAGAGGACCGTTGTTTATATTTGACGATTACGTTGCTAGTAGGTCCATGAATGCAATGCCAACCAACGAAGGCGGCTTTGAAAAAAGTGACCTTAATAAATGGATGAGCGATGTTCTGTTACCTGCTTTTCCGGAAGCTATGCAAGGTAAAATCGAAAATCTTACAATTCCTACATACGGGCAGATGTTCGGTCATGACGATTGGTACAACGATGTAATGGAGCCTGACGATGATGAGCAGCTCCCTCTTATGGTGAAGTGGATGAATCGTGTTGCTGATTTCAGCAACAATTATGAGTGGGGTTGGCTACAAAACGCAACAAAGAAAAACGTGTCTGCGGTATTTTTCGCTTTTGTGAACCTCAATGGCGACGCGTACTACAGCGGCGCTTCGAACTCTCTTGGGGTTCGTCCGGTCTTCTTGTTGGTTGATTAAATCACCGCCCCTTGTGGGCGACACCAAGAACTTAGAAACGAAAGGAGAAAACATGAATAAACCAAACTTATCTAAAATTGCCAAAAGTATACGGACAGTAGTAAATAAACGAAGTCCTGAAATACTGACAGGTATTGGTATCGCTGGAATGATTACAACAACTGTAATGGCTGTTAAAGCAACACCTAAAGCTCTTGTCCTTATTGAGGAGAGATATAGAGATGAGTCGGACGAAAGACCAAGATGGAAAACATACATCAAGGGCGCATGGACTTGTTATATTCCTTCGGCAGTAGTAGGAACACTTTCTATATTTTGTCTTATAGGAGCTAGTTCTGTAAATGTCCGTCGTAACGCAGCTCTGGCTACGGCCTATACTTTATCCGAATCTGCTTTGAAAGAGTATCAGGAAAAAGTAATTGAGACTATTGGTGAGAAAAAAGAAGAGTCTGTGAGAGATGCTGTCGCGAAGGATAGAGTTGATCGAAATCCGGTTAGTAGTAGAGAAGTTATCATTACCGAAAGAGGTAATACTCTCTGTTACGATGTAATTTCAGGACGATATTTCAAATCTGATATGGATAAATTAAAGAAAATCGAGAACGAACTTAATAGACGGTTGAGAGATGAAATGTATATTTCCCTTAATGAATTCTATTACGAAATCGGTATTAATCCAATTAGCATCGGTTATGATCTCGGATGGAATATCGATCACGGATACATAGAATTGACGTTTAGCTCACAGTTAGCCGATGAAGGAACGCCTTGTCTCGTGATTGACTATCGAGTTGCCCCTAGATATGAATACCACTGATAATATTAACTTCGCGAAAAAAACATGTTCTTTAATGGAAGAACATATAAATTATTTCTATATTTGAAAGGGGAAAAGAAAATGAATACTAACGAAATCATGGTAAACGAAGAGGTTATCGAAGTAACTGAGGAAATCGCAACAGCGGGTTCTGGAAACGGTATTAAGATGGCGGCAGGTATCGGATTGGCGGTTCTTGGAGGTGTAGTAGCTTACAAGTATCTAGTCAAACCGATGGTGGCTAAAATCAAAGCCAAGAAGGAACAGCAGAAGATTGACGCAGAATTCGATGATTACGAAGATGCTGAGATCGACGAGTAATTTGTTAAAACCAAGTAAATGGAAAGACATAGTTCTAACGAGGGATAGTACCTTTAACAGGGTGCTTTCCCTTTTTCTTTTTGAAAGGAGTAAAAACGATGACTAAAGCGGAGAAATTAAGTGTTGGTGCAATATTTGTGGGGTTTATTGCCGTGGGGTATTCTTGGTATTCCAGACGAAAGGTTAAAGAGATGTACGATTTAATCGAAGATACCGTAGATAAAATGTCGAGAACTATCGACATCAACGCCCCGCAGGTGATCGTAGAGGCTGCTATCGACAAAGCAGTGGGTAGAGAAGTGAATGGTATTGTTCAATCTTTGTCTAGAGAAACGATAAGTAGAGTAAGAGCTGACCTACAAAAAGAAGTTAAGGAATCTGTTGTCAAATCCTATTCTAATATTCGGGCCTCTGTATCCGAAGAGGTAAAAAAACAGGTGTCATATATTGATATTTCTGATTTAAAACAAGAAATCAAAGATGAAGCAAAAGAAAAAGTCATTTCTAAATTCGATGGGGATTTAGATTCATTATTAGACAATTTCAATCAGAATTTAAAAAATGTGTCTAAAATCTATAATTCGATTGCGGGTAGTATGACCCATAAACCGGAACAAATTTATAAAATAGTATGAAAGGAGCAAACGTAATGGAGGAATACAAGCCAAATTCCCATAAATCTAGGGAGAATCAAAAGGGGGTTGTTCCGGAAAAGAAAGTAGAAAAAGTGATTGCTGGAACGGTAAAATCCAAGAAGAAAAGCGAGATTAAGAAGTTTACGGATGTGTTTATATCCGAGGATGTTACGAATGTAAAATCGTATATTCTACTTGATGTATTGGTTCCTGCAATTAAAAAAGCCATTTCGGATATTGTTACGAACGGCCTTGATATGATTCTCTATGGAGAGACCGGTAAAACAAAGAGCAACTCTATCGCTTCTAAGGTATCTTACAGGAGTTATTACGATAGAGGAAACGACGGTAGAGATTATAGCTCGGCTAGGACAAAGACCGGTTATAATTACGACGATATTATCTTGGATAATCGTGGAGAAGCAGAAGATGTCTTGTCTAGAATGGATGAATTAATTTCTACTTACGGTTTAGTTAGTGTAGCAGATTTGTATGATTTGGTCGGCATAACTTGTAACTATACTGATAACAAATATGGATGGACAGACATTCGAAGCGCCCAGCCCATTCGGGTAAGGGATGGTTACATGCTTAAGCTTCCTAAAGCTCTTCCGCTAAATTAGGAGGGTTCAATATGGAAGGATATTTAACATCTTACGGATATATGGGCTATGTCGCCGGGCGTTGGATGTTATTCGCAACGGAATCCGAGTATTATGAATATTTGAATGAGGAGAGATAAAATGACAAGAGCAGAAACTCTAGATAGAGCCAAACAATGTGTATGTGGTCAACGTGAGAATGAATATGGCTCACCCGAAGATAACTTTCGGTCGATAGCCGCTTTATGGTCGGTGTATAAAAATACTGATTTCACAGCAACCGACGTTGCTATGATGATGGCGTTACTTAAGATCGCTAGGATTAAAACTGGGACTGCAACTGAAGACAACTTCGTAGACTTAGCTGGTTATGCGGCTTGTGGTGCGGAAGTATCTTCTAAGACCAAAAGACGTACGACCTGTAAAGGATGTATTTACGATACAGAGCTTCATTGTATTAATCCGTCTGTATGCGGACCTGGTAATACCGGGTATAAATCTATTAATAAAGAAAAGGAGATTATCTGATTATGAAAAAAACAGAACTTATGACGACTGTAAGCAGTTCGTTTAACAAGATGGGCTTTAAGCTCAAAAAACATAGCCCCGAAATTCTCGTAGTAGCCGGTGTAGTCGGAACTGTTGTAAGTGCAGTTATGGCTTGTAAAGCTACGACTAAAGTGAGTGATATTCTAGAAAAAACTAAGGAAGATATCAACTCTATTCATGATTGTGCGGCCAACGAGGAGTTCGTAGAGGAATACACTCCCGAAGATGTTAAGAAGGATTTAACCATTGTTTATGTTCAGACCGGCGTTAAGCTTGCGAAGCTTTATGCTCCGGCAGTAGCTCTTGGTGTTCTGTCTCTAAGTGGTATTCTGGCATCGAATAACATTCTGCGTAAAAGGAATATTGCACTGGCAGCGGCTTACGCTACCGTCGACAAAGGTTTTAAGGAGTACAGAAACAGCGTTGTAGAGCGTTTTGGCGAAGAAGTCGACCGCGAGCTGAAGCACGGTATCAAGGCTAAGAAGATTGAAAAAGTTGTCGTCGGCGAAGATGGTAAGGAAAAGAAAGTCAAAGAGACTATCGGAGTTGTAGAAAAAGACTCGTTGAGTGACTATTCTTTCTTCTTTGAAGAGTCCAATCCTTATTGGGAAAAAGACGGAAACTATAATCGAATGTTTCTTCTCGCCCAGCAGCAGTATGCTAACGATAAACTCAGGGCAAACGGATATTTGTATCTGAACGATGTACTTGACGATCTTGGTATTCCGAGAACTAAAGCCGGTCAAATTGTTGGTTGGGTATATAATCCCAATAACCCTAATGGTGACAACTACGTTGATTTCGGGATTTACGAAACCTACCGAAGGGATGAAGAATCTTTCGTAAAGGATAGAGCTATGCGTGAAAGAGTTGGAAAAGAAGTATACGAACGAGTAGTTATTCTCGACTTCAATGTGGACGGTAATATTTTGGAACTGATGTAATGAATACATCAAAAAATACGAGGACTACCCTTTGATCTATTAAAAGGTCTTAGGGTAGTCTTTTATATTTTAGGAGACATTTTATGAGAAAAATAAGTAAGTTAATCATTATTTCTATAACTACAGTATTTATATTTATGGCTTGTAGCCGAATCCATACCGACAACCCTAATATAGGAGAGATTACTGTTTCCACACAAAGTACTCCGGTTACAACTTCGTATCGAGTTCCAGAAAGGGTTTACGAAGAAGTTGAAGTAATTACTTTAACTCTAGCTGGAGAATGTTACGACGACAAATTATCAGATAAACGCAAAGTTACTGAGGTTATTCTTAACAGAGTTTCAAGCGAAAAGTTTGGAAATACCGTTCTTGAAGTTGTATCGGCAAAAGGCCAATTCGTTGGTTACTGGAAACAAAGTCGTCCAATCAGCGAAAGTGATATTCAAATTGCCGAAGAAGTTTTAACCAACTGGTATAAAAATAATTGCGAAGCTTTGTCAGAATACCTATTCTTCTACTCAGGCCCAAATCGAGAAAATATATTTAGATCGGAGTATTAGAAATTGAAAGGAGAATGATGATGAGTAAAAAGAATTTTATAATGTTTATTCTGGGAGCAGTTATCGGTTCTGTAGTTACTTGGAAATACACTGAACAAAAATATGAACAAATAGCTCAAGACGAAATCGATTCTGTAAAAGAAATATTTTCTAAAAGAGAAGCTGTTGACGGTACTGATCTTCGAATGAAAGCAGACAATGCAAAAGAAAAACATAACGTTATTGAATACACAGCCCGATTGCGTGAACAAGGATATATAAACTATTCGGAGGAGGTGAAACAAGAACCTATGATTGTAGATAAAACTCCTTATGTCATCGCCCCTGAAGAGTTTGGGGATTTGGGTGATTATGAAACAATTAGTCTGACTTATTACGCTGATCAAATCTTGGCTGACGATAACGATCAGTTAGTAGAGGATATTCAAGACGTTGTTGGATTTGAATCTTTGAACAGTTTTGGAGAGTATGAGGACGATTCAGTATTTGTTAGAAACGATAGACTGAAATGCGACTACGAAATACTTCTCGATAAAAGAAAATATTCGAATGTCATCAGAAGAAAGCCGGTGAATGATTAAAATGACGAGAAACGAGCTGAACAACGAATACTTTGAGTGGATGTACCAGCTCGTATGCAATGACAAATATTATAAGAGGCTATCCTATCGTAAACTTTTAAGCCATCTGCACAGTATCGATTTTATTTATATTATCGGAATGGACGGCAACAGAGCAGAAGATGGGATAGGCCTCCGATATCGATTTGGATATGAGCATCAGTACGAAGAACCTATGATTGCAACATATTTGGATGATCGGTTTTGCAGCATTTTAGAAATGTTAACAGCTCTCGCCATTCGTTGTGAAGAACATATTATGGACGATCCTGATATTGGGAATCGAACCGGACAATGGTTCTGGAGTATGATTTCAAATCTAGGTTTGGAGTTCATGAGTGATACGAAGTTCGATAAAAGATATTTGGACGGAGTGATCTCCAAATTTCTGAATCGAGAGTACAAGCGAAATGGCGAGGGCGGTTTGTTTACTGTTAAGAACTGTAAACATGATTTACGAACCGCTGAAATTTGGTACCAAATGTGTTGGTACTTGGACGACATCATAGTATCTTAGGAGGAATAAAATGACTCACAACGAGGTTCTCAAATGGTTCGAATTATATTTTGAGCTATTTGCCGGAGACCGGGTCGCTGTCTGGTTTCCTAATGGTAAAAACAGCATCCGCATAAGACATAAGAACGAAGCGGAGTTTATATTTACTTTCAATAGTTATCGAGATTGGAAGTTTGAAACCGTGGACAGTTTTATGAAAAAAACACAAAACGAAAGGAGGAAAAGTTAATGGTTGAAGTGATTAGTTATATTTTCGGGAATCTACAATCTTCTTCGGACTCTATTAAAAGCATAAAGAAGACACTAAAAACCCAAGCGAAGTTCAACCGAACGCTAACCGCTTTCGCATTTACTATTATTATCTATGCGCTTATGGCGAAGACCCATAATCATGGACAAGACAAAAAAATCGAAGAACTAAGTAAAGAGATCGAGGAGCTTAAACGCATGAAAGGAGAATAAAAGGCGATGTTTGACTTTCTTATGATTTCAACACGCAGTACAAAGCGTGGCGTAATAGAAATCTATCCAAAGTTCATCATCAAAAAAAGCTCAGATCTCATGATTCGAGGTGGTGATTTCTACGCTATCTGGATTGAGGAATATGGTCTGTGGTCTACAGACGAACATTCCGCTTTACAGGGGATCGATCGTGAATTAGATAAATACGCAGAAGAAAACCGCCAAAAATTTGACTCTAATATAAAAGTTCTGCATATGTGGGACGCCGAGTCTGGAATGATTGACTCTTGGCATAAATACTGTCAGAAGCAGACGAGAGACCACTTTCATATGTTGGATGAGAAACTTATATTTTCCAACAACAAAACCGATAAAAAAGATTACGCCAGTAAAAAGCTGAGTTATCCGCTTGAAGCTGGCGATTTGTCTGCCTATGACAAGCTGATGTCCACTCTATATATAGAGGAAGAACGACATAAGATTGAGTGGGCGATCGGGTCGATTGTATCCGGAGACTCTAAGAAATTGCAGAAATTCGTGGTTCTGTATGGCGCAGCGGGAACCGGTAAATCTACAATACTAAACATCATTCAGCAATTGTTTGAAGGGTATTATTCAGTGTTTGACGCTAGGGCTCTTGGTTCTTCCAGTAATTCTTTTGCGCTGGAAGCGTTTAAAACCAATCCGCTTGTTGCGATTCAACACGACGGCGACCTCTCCAAAATTGAAGATAATACGAGGTTGAATAGTCTTGTTTCCCACGAGCTTATGACGGTAAACGAAAAATTCAAATCGACCTATGCAAATCGCTTTAAGTGTTTCCTATTTCTCGGCACCAATAAACCGGTAAAAATTACGGATGCAAAGTCCGGTCTTATTCGAAGAATGATTGATGTATCCCCCTCCGGCGATAAGTTGAGTTCAAAAGAATACAAAACAACTGTCAAACAGGTCGGTTTTGAATTGGGTGCGATTGCTTATCACTGTCAAGAAGTATATTTGAAAAACCCTAGTAAGTACGATGATTATATTCCAGTAGCGATGTTGGGGGCATCTAACGATTTCTACAACTTCGTTATTGATTCGTATCACGTATTTAAACAAGAAGACGGAGTTACGATGAAGGCTGCTTGGGAAATGTATAAGACTTACTGTGATGAAGCAAAAGTGGCTTTCCCATATTCGCAAAGAATTTTTAAAGAAGAGCTTCGGAATTATTTCCGGGATTACAAGGAGCGATTTAACTTTGATGATGGGTCTAGAGTCCGTAGTTATTACTGCGGTTTTCGGACGGAAAAATTCGAAGAAAGGACTGATGGTGATGAAGAGGGAGAAACAAAGATGACGCAGATAAAGTTTGTAATAAACAAATCTATATTTGACAAAGAATGTGCTGATTGTATTGCTCAGTACGCTACGACAAACGAAATCCCATTTGACAAGTGGGATAATGTGACATCGAAATTATCTGAGTTGAATACGTCCAGGGTTCACTATGTAAGGGTTCCGGAAAACCATATTGTTATAGATTTCGATATTCCAGACGAAAACGGCAATAAATCTTTCGAAAAGAACATGGAAGAAGCGAGTAAATGGCCACCGACATACGCAGAGCTTAGTAAGAGTGGTGCTGGAATACACCTGCATTATATTTACACTGGAGATGTATCAAAGCTGAGCCGAGTTTATGATGACTATGTGGAAATTAAGGTGTTCGCTGGTAAAAGTTCATTAAGACGAAAATTGTCGAAATGTAACAACTTACCTATCTCGACGATTAGCTCGGGTTTACCACTGAAAGGAGAAAAAAACATGGTAAATTTTGAAGCAATAAAGAGTGAGAAAGGGCTTAGAACACTGATCAAACGAAATCTCAACAAAGAGATACATCCAGGTACTAAGCCTAGTATCGACTTTATTTACAAAATACTGGAGGATACATATGCTAGTGATTTGAATTACGATGTCACCGATATGCGTAATGCAGTATTAGCATTTGCTGCAAACAGTACGAATCAATCTGATTATTGTATCAAGTTGGTAAATAAGATGCAATTCAAAACAGAAGAGACATCCTCTGGAGAAAAAAATGAAGATGCAAAATTGGTATTCTATGACGTAGAGGTCTTCCCTAACCTATTTTTGGTGAACTGGAAGATCGAAGGTGAAGGAAAACCTGTTGTACGAATGATTAACCCTTCCTCTTCTGAAATTGAAGATCTGATGAAATTCAGATTGGTAGGGTTCAACTGCCGTAGATATGATAATCATATCTTGTATGCCAGACTTATGGGTTATACAAATGAGCAACTTTACAATCTATCTCAGAAGATCATTAACGGTAGTCGGAATTGTTTCTTTGGTGAGGCATACAACGTGTCTTATACGGACGTTTACGATTTCTCCAGTAAGAAGCAGTCCCTAAAAAAGTTCCAAATAGAATTAGGCATTCATCATCAGGAACTTGGTTTACCGTGGGACAAACCGGTACCTGAGGAACTTTGGACCAAGGTTGCTGAGTATTGCGACAACGACGTAATTGCAACAGAGGCTACTTTTAATGCTAGAAAATCCGACTTTTTAGCAAGACAGATTCTAGCTGATGTAGCTGGCATGACGGTTAACGATACCACGAATACTCTAACCACAAAAATTATATTTGGTAATAATCGTAAACCACAAGACCAGTTTAACTATCGCAACATGGGGGAAATGACAGAAGGAGCAAAGGGTCACACTGTTGTAGACGAATACGCTATCTTCGATGAATTAGGAAGACCTATATTTTCGGGTTATAAGTTTGAAGCTGGAAAATCTATTTATCGTGGAGAAGAAGTTGGCGAAGGAGGTTATGTATATTCTGAACCTGGTATGTATGGTAATGTAGCAGTTCTTGACGTAGCATCCATGCACCCCCATAGTGTTATAGCTGAAGAGTTATTTGGCCCAGTGTATACCGCAAGATTTAAAGAAATCGTTGATGCTCGTATGGCGATAAAACACAAAGATTT
This sequence comes from Fermentimonas sp., assembly GCA_028683355.1. GTDB lineage: Bacteria > Bacteroidota > Bacteroidia > Bacteroidales > Dysgonomonadaceae > Proteiniphilum. The sequence goes on along the minus strand of JAQUIZ010000012.1, from coordinate 24,573 downwards.
TGATAAGGCTAAAAAAATGCTGGGTGGAGCTTTGGCCAAATACTTAACCGACGAGAATGCGGCATCCGATTTGTCGACGGCGTTGAAGATCGCGATCAACAGTGTATACGGCTTAACCGCTGCTAACTTCGAAAACCCATTTCGCGACACTCGCAATAAAGACAACATTGTAGCAAAACGAGGAGCCCTGTTTACGATTAACCTCAAACACGAGGTACAGAAACGGGGTTTTACTGTTGCTCACATTAAAACGGACTCTATCAAGATTCCGGACGCAACTCCGGAAATTATCAAGTTTGTTATGGATTATGGTAAGCAGTATGGCTACACATTTGAACACGAGGCTACATACGACAGGTTTTGTCTTGTGAATGATGCGGTCTATATTGCTAGATATCAGAACGGTGAGTGGACGGCAACCGGTACTCAATTCGCTGTTCCGTACGTGTTCAAGAAGCTCTTCAGTAAAGAAGAAATTATATTTGAGGACATGTGTGAAACCAAATCGGTAACCTCGGCTTTATATTTGGACATGAATGAAGATCTTCCGAATGTGTCTGAACTTGAAGCGGAAAGAGACCGACTTGCTAAAAAAGATCCCTCCATGTGTAGAGAGGGTCTTGAATATGAAATAGCTCAAGGTCACAACTATCGCTTCATTGGAAAGGTTGGTCGGTTCTGTCCTATTAAAGAAGGATGTGGCGGAGGATTACTTATGCGTGAGAAAGACGGTAAGTATTACGCTGCTACTGGTTCTAAGGGTTACAGGTGGTTAGAATCCGAGATGGTTCTAGAGTTAGGTAAAGAGGCCGATATTGACCGGTCTTACTATGACAAGATGGTTGACGAAGCGATTAAGTCTATATCTAAGTACGGCGACTTTGAATGGTTTGTTTCGAGCGAACCTTATATTTATAAAATGCCACAGTTGAATATGCTATGTGGTAAATTCGATTGTCAAGGATGTAAACTTTGGGAGGACTCTAAAACAGTCGACGGAAAATTAATATGTGATGCAGGCTACGAATGTATGCCTTTTTGAAAGGAGAAAAAATAATGGCTAAACAAGTAGAAACTAAAGATTTAATGACGGTTGAAACGGTTCGTATTTTGAACAGTGGCTTCAACATGTATGGCACTATCGATAAACCTATATTCCTTGCTCAGGATATAGCGGAGATGATTGAATACTCTCTCGATAAAGTTGACCAAATGCTCGCGAACGTAGACGATGATGAAAAACTGACCGATACAATATATCGTTCAGGTCAAAAACGTGAGATGTGGTTCTTGACCGAGAATGGTTTGTATGAGCTACTCATGCAATCTCGCAAACCTTTAGCGAAAAAGTTCAAAGCAGAGATTAAGAAACTGCTTCACCAAATGCGAACCGGCAGGTTGTGTGAGAGACCGGGTCGATTTAACATGATTACAAACGGAAATGATAAGATTGTCGCTGTCGATGATACTCGATTTATATTCGCAACGAATTTTTCAGGAGATCCCGAAAACGATCGTTATCAAGACACTCGTCGCAAGGCGAACATTATTATATCCGACCCAAATCAGATTCAAAAACTTATCGACTGTGGCGTGAACGTTAGATCAACCCGGCCTAAAGACGATGATGTCGAAAATTTTGAACCGGAGCATTTTGTAACGATCCAATTAAAGTATCGAAATCGTGATGGTTCTCCTGTTAAGTTTCCCCCAAAAGTATATTTGGTTAGCGGGGAGAAACCACCTAGGCTTCTTGATGAGGAGGCCGTTGAGTGTATAGACCATATGTATGTTCAGAACGTTAATGTTATTTTGAATGTTTATAATTATGATCCCGACAATAATAAATCGTCACTGCAAATAAGAACGATGTATGTGGAACAGAGACTCGATGACGATCCGTATGCGTCGAGGTACGCTAGTCAAATCGATACAGAGTATACGGACGAGGAAAACGAAGACGGCGATCTGATCTTCTAGGTGGGTCGTCCAATTTTATTGTGGGGTGCCTGCTATTGCCAGCATGATAAATGTCCTAAGGCTAGAGGAGACAGCCCTACTTTATATTTGAAAGGAGGTTAATGAATGTCCGTTACGTTATTCGATTACCAAATCAAAGCTGTAGAACAGATGAAAAACGGATGCATTCTCTGTGGAGGCGTTGGTTCCGGGAAGAGTTTAACCGCTCTGTCTTATTATTATCTCCAAAACGGAGGCGATCCCAGCAGCTTGACGGGTGGTAATTATATTCCTATGGACGATCCTCCTAAAGACTTATACATCATTACGACTGCTAGAAAGAGGGATACGCTTGAATGGGAGGGTGAGCTTTCGCCCTTCCTTCTTTCTACTCATTCAGAAATAAATTTGTATCACGACCACAAGGTAGTTGTGGATAGTTGGAATAACATTGGGAAGTACGTTGAAGTTACCGATGCTTTCTTTATATTTGATGAACAAAGGGTTATTGGTAGCGGAGCTTGGGTGAAGTCGTTCTTTAAAATAACCAAAAAGAATGATTGGATTCTATTGTCTGCTACACCTGGTGACACTTGGCAGGATTATATTCCAGTCTTCGTGGCTAATGGTTTCTACAAAAACCGGACTGAATTCTCAAGAGAACACGTTATATATAGTCGTTTCACTAAGTTTCCAAAAATTGACCGTTATATTAACACCGGTAGACTGCTAAAACTACGACGAAGTATTCTCGTGACAATGGATTTTAAGCGAGAAACCATATCACATAATAAAGATGTCTATGTGGATTATGATATTTCGAAGTATAAGGACGCCTCAAAGAACCGCTGGGACCCATATAAAAACGAACCCATCACAAATGCTGGTGGTCTTTGTTATGTGTGGCGTAAAATTGTGAACTCAGATGAATCCAGACAAGTAGCCGTATTGGAGATATTTGAGAAGCATCCAAAAGTAATCATATTTTACAACTTTGATTATGAATTGGAGATTCTCAGAAACCTTGGATATGGAGATGGTGTGGAAGTTGCTGAGTGGAACGGTCACAAACACGAACCGATTCCAAACGGTAAAAGTTGGGTTTATCTTGTGCAGTATACTGCCGGTTGTGAAGGATGGAATTGCGTTGAGACTGACACCGTTATATTTTACTCACAAAATTATTCATACAAAGTGATGGTACAAGCGGCGGGTAGGACCGACAGACTTAATACTCCCTACACTGATTTGTACTATTACCATTTGAAGTCTCGGAGTGGAATTGACCTAGCTATTAGTAAATCGCTTAAAGCGAAGAAGAACTTTAATGAGACTAAATATGTTAAGTGGTGAGATCTGAGAGATCCTAATTTGATTATTAATGTAAAAAATATATTGTCGTTGAAAGAATCTGGATTTTTTCACAAGAATAATTACAAGCACTTTATGATGAACAGGTTAAAAAGATAGTGAAAATACGCGAAAATAACACCTCCTATTATGAGAAAGAAATTAAAGGAGGAAATGAAAATGATAAAAATGTTTTCAGATTATAAAACAATGGTGAGTGAACCGACGAAAGAATTTAAACAATTATACAGAAAGGAAATTATTTTACTTAAGGTGGTTGTTTATGCAGCTTTTATCGGAGGGAACTATGTTATAACTAATCGCAAAAGCATTAAAGAAAAAATCAAAACCAAATTTAATAAATCCAAAAAAGACTGAGTCGTTAACAACGGCTCTTTCTTTTTATATTTGAAAGGAGAAAAAACAATGAGTATGCAAACTTGGGCCAAAAAAGAAATAGAGATCGCTTGTAAACGTGAACGAGAGGCTTCGGATGTAAAAAAAGACGATTGGGATTATGGCTGCGCCTGCTATGAGAGTGCTTTGAAAGCTTATAAAAGGCTCATGGGAGACGGTCATAGTGGATTCAGTATTAGTATGACTAAACATATTTTGAATCGCCTCATCGATGGAAAACCACTGACACCGATCGAAGATACTCCTGATATATGGAACGATCTTTCTCGTTTTGGTGATGATAAATATACTTCATACCAATGTACGCGAATGAGTTCGTTGTTTAAATATGTTTATGCCGACGGGACAGTAAAATATAAGGACATTGATAGATGTTACGGGGTTGATGTTAATAATCCCTATTATACCTTTAGCTCGGGGCTGGTAACAAAAATTATTGACGAGATGTTTCCTATCACAATGCCATATTATCCTGGGAAAACCATGGCTGTTTATTGCGAGGACTTTCTGACGGATAAAAAGAACGGCGACTTTGATACTAAAGGTATATTTTATGCTGCTAAGCCTGATGGTGAAAAAATCGAAATTAATAGGTTTTTCAAAGACGCTAAAGTTGGTTGGGATGAGATTGACGAAGTCGAGTACAACGAAAGAAAGGAACGGAAAATATGAGTTATCAATATAATCAATATTTACACACACATAAACTAAGCGTTAAACAAGGTTTTGAATGGATTAAAAGTAATTTACCAGAATTAGTAAAACAAGAAGAGTTCGATTTAGAACATCAAATCGGATTTGCTCACGACAACTCTAAAACCGAACAAGACGAGTACGATGCTTATGATAAATATTTCTATGGAGGAAATAGATCATACTCTGTCACTCAAGAGTTTAATAAGGCTTGGCTTCTTCATATCCACCGAAACCCTCATCATTGGCAATATTGGGTTCTTATTAATGATAACCCAGAAGAGGGCGAAGTTCTCATAGAGATGCCCTACAATTATATTCTTGAAATGATTTGTGACTGGTGGTCTTTTAGTTGGACTAAAGGAGATTTGAATGAGATATTTCCGTGGTACGAAGAACATAAAGAGCATATTCGACTACATAACAGTTCTCGATTAGCCGTTGAAGGTATTTTAGCGTTAATGAAAATTAAATTGGAGGAGAACAACAATGATCTTACTTGAAAAAACAGAAGTTATGGGTTTCGATCAGGCTATCCGTGGTATGCGAAACCCGATGAACAGTTGGGATAAATCCGATAGCGGTATTTGCAAGGGCGGCGATGATGGAATTGGTTGTTCCAATTGTGCTTCCGCTTATCTAACGCCTGGTGAATCTACTTGTGGGCATCCATACGATCACTCCTTCCAGATTGGTAAGAACGATTACGAGTTAATGATGAAGCTTGTTAGGGGTGGTCCGGTTCACGCCAAATTCCGTAGAATGATTACTGTGTATGTTGATATTACAGCACCTCTGTATTGGTGGAAAGAGTTTGACACCTACAAAGTAGGTACGGTCGCTAACTCCTGCTCCACAAGGCACAAGATTCATGCGAAGGAGTTTACCATAGATGACTTCTCACATGAACATCTGACCATACAAAGTGAAGCGGCTCTTCTCCACATCATCAAACATCTCAATATGCATCGTATGGCGTTCTTAACGACTAATACAGATGTTAATTTAAACTACACCGCTTTGTCCGACGAGGCCTGTGTACGAATGAAAAAAAATATTTGGTGGCAGATGATTTCACTCCTCCCTCCTTCCTACAACCAGAAGCGTACTGTCATGTTGAACTACGAGGTTCTTGCTGGTATCTACCCGATGAGAAAAAACCACAAGCTTGATGAGTCGTGTGAATTTTGTCAGTGGATTGTGGAACTGCCGTGGAGCGAAATCATTATCTGTAATCGGATTAAGGAGGAAATGATTTGAATCGAATATCTAAAATTGATTACTATCTCGGAATTGCAGAAGCCGTATCCAAACGCAGTACATGCCTCCGCAGACAATACGGCGCCATACTGGTCAAAAATGACGAAATAATTGCTACTGGTTATAACGGTTCTCCTCGAAATTCTTCAAACTGTTGTGATATTGGCAAATGCTGGAGAGAAGAAAACAATATTCCTCATGGTGAAAAATATGAAGCTTGTCTAGCTGTACACGCCGAGCAAAATGCTATTATATCCGCGTCCAGACGAGATATCATCGGTTCTACACTATACTTGGTAGGATTTGAAAATGGAAAGAAGATACCTGCAGAGCAAATTAAGCCATGTAAAATTTGCGAAAAGATGATCATTAATTCTGGAATTTCAAAGGTAGTTACGGGAGAAAAGGAGGAGGACATTCATGAAAACTGAGCAATTTAACTCTATTATTGAAAACCAATACAAACGATGTACTGATATTCTTATCACTAAGGCTAAGGAATACTCCACCGTGGATCGTTTGTATAACTTCAAAGTAGCAGCTGGGCTCCAAATGACAACACCGATTAATGCTCTAGCAGGTATGTTGGCTAAGCATACTGTTAGTATCTATGATATGTGTCGCTCTGGTCAATTGTATTCCGAAGCGATGTGGGATGAGAAAATTACTGATCATATAAATTATTTGTTTTTATTGAAAGCTCTGACTATCGAAGAAGCAGAAGGGCGGACAAAATGTGGAGACGAGAATTAATAAAAAATAAAATCTATTCGCTTGTACTTATTTTAATTGGTGTGGTGCCTATTCTGATTGATCGGGATGGCACCTTTTTTATATTTGCTTTAATGCTCGGGGTCCCTCTGTTCTTCGCCAAGGAGAATTGGATTACATAGGAGCTGTTACTATGCGAATAGCTGGAATCTTATCTTGTTCGCTAGTTAATGGTTATGGTGTCCGTTACGTTATATTCTGCCAAGGATGTACTCATCATTGTATTGGTTGCCAAAATCCAGAAACATGGGACTTTAATAGAGGAGAAGAGATTACTCCAGAAGAGCTAGTAAAAGACATTAAAAGACATAAATATATTGATGGTATTACTTTATCAGGGGGAGATCCGTTCTTTCAACAAGAGGAATGCGTCTCCCTCTTAAACCTTCTTCCTGAGAATCTAGATATATGGATTTACACTGGATTTGACTATGAGAAAATAAAAAATACCAAGCTTGCGCAAATGGCCGACTATATCGTTGATGGAAAATTCGAACAGGATAAAATGGTTGCCGGAAAAATGTACGGCAGTAGTAATCAAAGAATCATTAATATAAAGGAGGATAGATTAGTTTGTGAATGATACCAACTATTGGATTGAAGAAAGGAACATTGACCCAATATGATAAATAATGAGTTTATTTTAAATTATAAAGAGCTAATCGACGACTATATACAAGTTAATGATTGGCGTGTAAAGGAGAATTCCACAGTAAGTTACTCGGTTGGAGGTCTTATTCTATCTAATTCCGGAGCTGTCACTGCTAACTATTGGCTGTCGAATGTTTATGACCAAGAGATTGCTGTCGCTCATCGAAATGCCGCAATCCATTTACATGACTTGTCCATGTTAACTGGTTATTGTGCCGGTTGGAGTTTGAAGCAACTTATCCAGGAAGGACTTGGTGGTGTGGTTGGTAAAATCACTTCCACTCCCGCAAGCCATTTATCAACGCTTTGTAACCAAATGGTTAACTTTATCGGCATTATGCAGAACGAATGGGCAGGAGCTCAGGCATTTTCATCCTTCGATACTTATTTAGCGCCATTCGTTAAAATAGACAACTTAACTCAAAAAGAAATCAAACAGTGTGTGCAGTCTTTTGTATTCGGGCTTAATACGCCATCACGCTGGGGGACGCAAGCGCCTTTCTGTAATATTACTCTGGATTGGACGGTTCCAAACGATCTGGCCAATCTCCCTGCCATTGTTGGTGGAAAGGAAATGAATTTCACCTATGGCGACTGTCAAAAGGAAATGGATATGGTTAATAAAGCCTTTATCGATATTATGATTGAAGGCGATGCCCATGGAAGGGGTTTCCAATATCCTATCCCCACCTACTCTATTACAAAGGATTTTGATTGGGGTGAAACCGAAAATAATAAACTTCTGTTTGAGATGACCGCAAAGTATGGTACCCCATATTTCTCCAATTACATCAATTCAGATATGGAACCCTGTGATGTCCGGTCTATGTGTTGCCGACTCCGTCTCGACCTTCGCGAGCTGCGTAAGAAGTCCGGAGGATTCTTTGGCTCTGGTGAATCTACTGGTTCAATTGGCGTGGTGACTATTAACCTGCCAAGAATTGCTTATCTGTCTAAAGATGAAACAGACTTTTACGGACGACTTGACCGATTGATGGATATTTCAGCTCGCTCTCTTAAGATTAAGCGGACTTTCATTACTAAACTTTTAGATGCCGGACTATATCCCTACACTAAGCAATATTTAGGAACTTTTGACAATCACTTCTCCACTATTGGTCTAGTTGGTATGAATGAAGCTGGTCTGAATGCTGAGTGGCTGCAAAAAGATTTGTCTACTCCCGAAGTTCAGAAGTTCGCTAAGGATGTTCTCAACCATATGCGTGAACGCTTAAGTGATTATCAGGAGCTTTATGGGGATCTCTATAACTTGGAAGCAACCCCAGCTGAGTCTACTGCATATCGCTTTGCAAGGTCTGATAAAAAACAATACCCGGATATTATAACTGCTAATGAGAACGGGACTCCTTACTATACTAATTCCACTCACCTTCCGGTTGGATATACAGATGATATTTTTGCTGCTCTAGACATTCAGGACGAGCTTCAGGTTTTGTATACGTCCGGTACTGTGTTTCATACCTTCCTCGGGGAGAAGCTTCCTGACTGGAGAGCAGCCGCTCATCTGGTTCGTAAGATTGCGGAGAACTATAAACTGCCTTACTACACTTTGTCCCCAACATACTCTATCTGCAAGAATCACGGATATTTGAATGGTGAGGTTGACGTTTGCCCGGATTGTGGTGAGAAGACAGAGATCTACAGCCGCATCACTGGATATTATCGCCCGGTCCAAAACTGGAACGACGGTAAGACGCAGGAGTTTGAAGACCGACAGGTATACAGTGCTCGCGATAACGTTAAATTGATCACCACAAAAACCTGTCCAAAATGTATACAAGCTGAAAAGATTCTGAATGATGCCGGAATCGAGTTTGTAAAAATACTGGCTGAAGATAATTCCGAGCTAGTTAAGAGTCTAAATATTATGCAAGCTCCGACAGTGGTAATTAGAGATAAAAAACTTGAAGGGCTTGGCACTATTTATCATTATATTAAAGGAGGTAGAACGCTATGAATGATAGAGAATTGAGGAGGAATGCCGAAGGATATCCCGACCCAACCGCTTACCAGGCTATTAAAAACATTGACCGTGAGGATGAAAACTTTCATAAGCTTCTACATACGATTTTCAATGTTTGTGAGCTTTCAGGATTCCGAATTGAGGGTCGTATAGTTTTGGTTGACGAAGTGACTGGAAAAATTTGGCGTTAACCGATATAATGTTCATATATTTTGAAAGGAGGAAAAAATATGAGTAGAGGAACAAAGAGACGTAGCACTTGGGGTATACTTCTTGATTTTATTCTGGTGTTTTGTACTGGAGGATTATGGCTCATCTGGATACTGATTAGATATTTAAGAAACAACAGTTAGTTATTGGATTGCATATTTATAGCCCATGTTTTGTTACACCTTGAATGGTGGGAATGAAACGTGGGTTATTTTATGTGGTTGGTCCGCGGAGAAAACACCTCCTATTATGGAAACTATATTTTGAAAGGAGAAAAGAAATGAAAAAGTATTTGGATTATGCGATCATGACAATTAGCGTAGGGGTGACTATATTACAAGGCGTATGGGTGATTAAGTCGTTAAAGGTTAATGAACGGATTGCAAAAGCTGAAGAACGAATTGCGGAAGCTTTAGAACCTGAAAAATAGTTTTAAAAGACTGAGTCCCTAACAAGGACTCTTTCTTTTTACGCATCTTTTACGCCTCCTTTTATGGAAGGAGAGTGAACAAAATGACGATGGTAGAGTTTTTAATCAGTCAGCTCGATGTGTATTTAAAAGAAGGATTAACTTACGAACAAATCGGAAACAAGCTAGGTACTAGTAAACAAACCGTGAGTAATTGGTTAACTGGAAAGTCTAAATATATGGGAGTTGACCTATCAAAAAGATATAAAATCGATAGATCGAGAAAAGTAACTATCCAAAAAGATTGAGTCCTAACAAGGGCTCTTTCTTTTTGCGCTTATTTTACACCTCCTATTATGGAAACTATATTTTGAAAGGAGAAAAAAATCATGTTTGAAAAATTGAAAAAGTTTTACAAGAAGCACGAGGTTGTTGTATTAACTATCGGAGGTTCTATTGTTATTTTAACAATGGGAGTATTATTTAATAAAAAATTAAAGAGTAATACCTTGGAAAAAATAATGAAAAACTCTTTAATGGATGACTCGAAAGATCGTGCAATTTTAGAAAGCTATGGAGCAATTTTTAAAGACGGGATGGATGTACCCTTTGCAACAAAAGAAATAGCAACCAGATTTATGGAGGAGAGAGGCAGAACTTATCAAATCGATATCTTGGACGATTTAACATCGGTTATATGGATATCGGAATGATGGTTCACGCCCTCTTCCTTTTGCAAAGCACGTCCGTAAAATCTCAGAAAAGAACCAAATTTCTGCCCACTTTTAATTTTTGCAAAGTGGGCTTTTTAAGTTTTTCGAAAAATTGGGCAGATTTTTTTAAGATTGTTCGGACGAAAAGTGGGCATTTGGCCAAATAAGTGGGCTTTTTGCCCACTTTTAAAAGTGGATTTGGCCACGAAAAACCCAGTGTTTATGCGGGTTTGCGGGTTTTTTGCCCACTTACCCACTTATTTTCTCTATTAATTGCGATAAAAAGATTAAAGAAATATATAGATATGGCCAAAATAAGTGGGCATTTGGCCTTAAGGGTAAAAACGGATATTTTCACAAGATCTTTTAGGTGTTTCTAAGTACGCGAAAATAACATACCCTGTTATGAAGAGAGAAGGCAAAAACGCGACCGGCGTTAGCTTTCTCTTTTTCGTTTGTAAAAATAGAAAGGAGGCCCACATATGGCTAGTAGTTCTAAATTAGAAAGAGACTTTCAAGCGAATCTCATCCGAGAACTGAAAGAATTGTTTTCCGGATGTATGGTGATGAAACTTGACTCGGGTTATATTCAAGGAATTCCCGACCTATTAATTTTATTTGAAGATAAATGGGCCACCTTAGAATGTAAAAAAGTAGCGGGTGCTAAGAGACAACCGAATCAAGAATATTATGTCGGTCGTATGGAGGAGATGTCATTCTCAAGATTTATATGCCCGGAGAATAAGGAGGAGGTATTGGATGAACTTCAACAAGCATTCGCGTCTTGAAGGACAACATGCGTTTCTAAGTCCGAGCAGGGGCAGCTGGTTAAATTACGACGAAGATAAACTAGTGTTAGTTTACGAGACAAATAAAATAGCTAGAGAAAGAGGAATTAAATATCACGAACTTGCTTCTCAACTTATATCGTTGGGACAGAAACTTCCAAAATCAAAAAAAACTTTGAATATGTATGTTAACGATGCTATCGGATTTAGAATGAGACCCGAACAAATTTTATATTATTCAGATAATTGTTTTGGCACAGCCGACGCTATTTCCTTTCGAAATGGTTTATTAAGGATTCATGATTATAAATCAGGGGTGACTCCGGCACGTATGGATCAGCTTGAAATTTACGCTGCCCTTTTTTGTTTGGAATATAAGACAAAACCATCAGACATCGAAATTGAATTGAGGATTTATCAATCGGACGAGATTCTTCACCATAACCCGACAGTGGAGGACTTAGCTCCGATCGTTGATAAGATAATCACTTTCGATAAATTGATAACAAAAATTAAAACAGAGGAGGTTTAAAGCATGAACCCCATTGCGGAAGATATTTTGAAACACTATGGTACGCCAAGACGGTCTGGCCGTTATCCTTGGGGTTCCGGTGATAACCCTTTTCAACGTAGCGGAGATTTTATAAGTCGTGTAGAAGAACTTAGAAAAGAAAATTTTTCTTTCACAGATGAAAACGGTAAGACTTGGAAAGGTGATATGGCCATTGCAAAATCTATGGGTTTGGATTCAACTCAATTTAGAACCCAATTAAGTTTAGCAAATGCTGAGAGAAGGTCGCTCCAAGTTGATACTGCAAAAGGTTTAAGAGAAAAAGGTTATAGTCTTAATGAAATTGCGGAGAAGATGGGTTATAAAAACGACTCTTCTGTAAGATCTCTTCTGAATGAAAATTCCGAAGTTCGTATGAACCAAGCTAAAAATGTAGCTGACTTTCTTAAAGAACAAGTAGACACAAGAGGGATGATTGATGTCGGCGTTGGGGTCGAACGCGAGCTAGGTAATATTTCTAGAGAAAAAATGAAACAAGCTCTTTATATTTTGGAAATGGAAGGTTACGAAGTATACGGCGGCGGCGTTCCTCAAGTAACAAACCTCGGAAAACAAACTAATAGATTAGTTTTATGTCCTCCAGGAACCGAACATAAAGAAATTTATAATCTTGAAAAAGTTCATTCTCTTAGAGATTATATTTCTCATGATGGCGGAGACTCTTTTGACCCAGTGTGGATATATCCTAAGAGTATGAAATCGGAGCGTGTTGCTATTCGTTATGCAGAAGAAGGCGGAGATAAAAAAGATGGTCTTGTAGAAATTAGAAGAGGTGTTGACGATCTTTCTTTGGGAGGATCACGTTATGCACAGGTTCGTATTTTAGTGGACGATAGTAAATACATAAAAGGAATGGCTGTATATTCAGATAACATTCCCGACGGCGTCGATATTGTCTTCAACACTAACAAAAAACAAGGAACCCCTAAAGGTGACGTACTAAAAAACATTGGAAAAGACCCAGACAATCCCTTCGGCTCTCTTATCAAAGCTGGTGTATATGACCCTGATAATCCTACAAGCGAAAAAAGAGGAGGTCAAAGCTATTACACCGATAAAGATGGAAAACGTCAACTATCTTTAATCAATAAAAGAGCTGAAGAAGGCGATTGGAACGAATGGAGCGATAATCTTCCCTCCCAGTTTCTATCTAAGCAGAATATCACTTTGATAAAAAAGCAGCTCAACCTAGCAACGAGCGATAAACAAGCTGAATTTGATGAGATTATGTCTCTAACAAATCCCACAGTTAAGAAAGCTTTGTTAAAATCGTTTTCTGATGATTGCGATTCAGCAGCAGTTCACTTGAAGGCAGCTGCCCTTCCCCGTCAGAAGTATCAGGTAATACTTCCTATCACTTCTATGAAAGACAACGAAGTTTATGCTCCTAATTATAAAAATGGAGAACAGGTTGCTCTTATACGTTATCCCCATGGTGGTACTTTTGAAATTCCAATCCTGACGGTTAACAACAAACAAGCCGACGCTCGAAAAATTCTAGGTAACACTCCCGCTGATGCTATCGGTATTAATAGTAAAGTAGCTGAGCGTTTATCTGGAGCAGACTTTGATGGAGATACTGTAATGGTTATCCCTACTGGGCGTAAAACTAAAATAACATCCCAACCTCCTTTAAAAGGTCTTGAAAATTTCGACCCAAAAATGGAATATGGTACAGTGAAAAAGGGAGATGACTATTACAATAGCGCCGGACAAAAAATTAAAGTTATGAAAAATACCCAAACAGAGATGGGTATAATTTCAAATCTTATTACAGATATGACTTTGCTAGGAGCGGTCGATAGTGAGAAAGCAAAAGCAGTTCGTCATAGCATGGTTGTTATTGATGCCGAGAAGCACAAATTAGATTATAAACAAAGCGCAAAAGATAACGATATAGCCTATCTTAAAAAGAAGTACCAAGGAAGAGTAGATGAAAATGGTCGGTATAGAGAAGGAACAGCTACTTTAATTTCGAGGGCCAAGTCGCAAGAGCCTACACAAAAAGTAACAGGTAGTCCGAAAATAAATACAAAAGACAAAGTATGGTATGACCCTAACCGACCAGAAGGAGCTTTGTTGTACAATAGGGTTGCTAATAAAGTAGACACCGATTGGTATGACCCTACTCTACCGAAAGGTTCTTACATTTACAAACCTACCGAAACATATATAGACAAGAAGGGTAAGGTGCAAACTAGAACTCAAAAATCTACTAAGATGGCCGAGACTGATGATGCTTTCACGCTTGTATCTAATGCTAATACCCCCACAGAAATAGCTTATGCAGAGTATGCTAACCGTATGAAGGCCCTGGCTAACCAAGCCCGTAAGGAGATGGTTAGCACCGGTAAGATTACTTATTCGTCTTCTGCAAAAGCAATTTATAAAGAAGAAGTGAATCACCTAGAAGCACAATTGAACGTAGCCCTTAAGAACGCCCCCCGAGAGAGACAGGCTCAGGCTATGGCCAACGTAGCAATCAATGCTAAAAAACAGGCCAACCCTGAGATGACAACCAGTGAAATTAAAAAAGCTAGTCAACAAGAACTAAACAAGGCGCGCAACATAGTCGGGGCTAAAAGAGCAACTATAGATGTGTCAGATCGTGAATGGGAAGCTATTCAAGCTGGTGCTATCAGCGAAAATAGACTTACTCAAATTATTAACAATGTTGATATAGATGACCTTAGACAGCGAGCTACACCAAAAACCACCACTTCACTGAGCACTGCTAAGATTAATCGCATCTCTTCTATGGCTGCTTCTGGTTACACAACTAAAGACATAGCTAATGCTCTTGGTGTTTCTGTAACTACTGTGTCCAAATACTTGAATAGAAAGGAGTGATCTGTTTATGCAAAGCAGAAGTATGTTAACTACATTCGATAATCCTTATGACCCTTTCGAACAGTTCACTTCTTGGTTCTTGTTCGATGTGGAAAAAGGTTATGACTCTTGTGCTTATTTAGGAAGAATTGCTAGAACCTCAGACCAACTATCAGAAGAAGAAAACGATTCAGAAGTTGAGAGAGCTATAGATGAAATTATTAAATACGATTTTAGAAACCTCTACAAGAAGGTTATGAGGTAAGTAATTAACACCTAAACGCCGCAAATGCTATTTTATTTATGAAAAAGAGATTTTTCTAGATAATTACCAGAATAAACGGTGATGGTTTGCGATTACAGAAGACATAGGGGGGTGTCGCCAAAACCGCACCCCCTCCGTCATCGCCGCCCTCATTAAAAATTCTCCGGGGGTGATATTTAGGAAAGCGTTTCGTCGTTACGTAGCATTTAAAAGAACTCACAAGGCTGGCTTTTATATTTCTTTCTTTCCTCCTTTCAAAAGGTCTTTGTCGGTCTTGTGAGTTCTTTTAAATGCTATGTGAAACTATCCATAAACACAATGAAACATTGCTACAACTACACCATATTTTACCGAGAGGAGGCAGTAAGTATGAAGAAAGCTAAGGCTGTAACCTCTTCCAAGTCTTCGAGAAAGATGAGACCAGCTTTATCCCCAGAAGCTGAAGAAAATCAAATGATATCTTTGGCCATGGATCTTGCCAAACAGCAGTTACAAGACGGTACTGCTTCTTCTCAGCTTATCACGGAATTCGTTAAGCGTGGTTCTACCAAAGCGCGTATCGAACAAGAAATTCTTGAGAAACAGAAAGGATTGATCGAAGCAAAAACTCAATCTTTACAGTCGGCACAGAGAATCGAAGAGTTATACGAAAACGCTCTGGACGCTATGCGAAATTACAGTGGACAAAATAATTCGGAAGATCGTTAAGATTTGTTTTCATTACACTCTATCTACATGGAGGTGACTGAATGAACGATTGGAAAACAACAGCCAAACAAATGTACAAAAACAAACGTGGGTATAAAAAGAGTCATGTTCAAAGAATCGTTCCTGAGATGACTCCCTTCTATAAAGGCATCAATTCGGACTATAAAAATTGGAACCGAAACGCAAGTGATTAAAACATATTCTGAACTATTACAGCTACTCTCTTTCGAGGAACGATACCAATATTTAAAGTTGAATGGTGCCGTCGGAGAAGAAACTTTTGGATTCGACAGGTTTATCAATCAGAATTTTTACAAGTCCCCCGAATGGAAAGCCGTTCGGGATTTTGTCATTGTAAGGGACAATGGCTGCGATCTTGGTGTTGACGGTTATGAAATCCGAGGAAATATTTATGTCCATCACATGAATCCGATTCTGCTAAAAGACATTATCGACCAAAGTGAGATTCTATTAGATCCCGAATACCTAATATCTACCACTCATCCAACACATAACGCAATTCACTATGGAGATGAAAATTTGTTAATCAAATTGCCTATTGAAAGAAGTAAAAACGATACCTGCCCATGGAGGCGTAAATAAAAGGAGGAAGCAATAAATGTACCAGGGAGAAAATTTCAATAATCACGAAGAGTTGGTAGAAACCGGTGACGTTAGACTCGGTCTCGTAGCAAATTGTAAAAAACTTAATGTTCGTGAGAGTCCCGCCTTGGATGCACCTATTATCTGTGAGATTGTTTGTCAAACCAAACTCATGGTTGAGGAAGTCGATTCGACTGAAGATTTTTATAAGGTGTGTACAGCAGCTGGTATTGAAGGATTCTGTATGAGAAAATTTATCGCGGTTCGGCCGTAAAGGAGGATTACTATGGAGAGTATACTGACATCAATTAAGAAGATGCTCGGAATTGCGGACGAGTATACACACTTCGATGCTGATCTTATCATGCACATCAATTCTGTGCTTGCAATTCTAACTCAGATTGGTGTCGGTCCCGCCGAAGGTTTTTCAATCGAGGACAAGGAAGATGTATGGACCGATTTTATTCAACAAAGTCCAAAATTAGAATTTGTGAAATCCTACACTTATATGAAAGTTAAGCTCCTCTTTGATCCTCCTCTGAGCTCCGCCGTAATCGAATCTACAAATCGAATGATTTCCGAGCTTGAGTGGAGAATTCAAGTTGCGGTCGATCCAGTAGAAAATGAAGAGGAGGTAATTCAAAATGAGTAACACATTAGAACATCACGGCATTCTAGGTATGAAATGGGGTATACGAAGAAACCCGGCTCAACTTTCTAGGATTAGAGGATCTTCAAAAAGCAGTTCCGATGGTAAAAATAAAAAAAATGTTAAAGAAATGTCTGATGATGAACTTAGAAAAGTTGTAAATCGTCTTCAATTGGAACGACAGTATTCTCAATTGTCAGATAGCAGTGTTAGTAAAGGAAAAGAGTATGTACAAAAAGTCATTAAAACCGGAACTACTGTTGCGGCTGTTACAACGACTGCTCTTACTCTTTATAACAATGCTGGGAAGATCAAAGATATCGTTTCAAAAATAAAATGATAGGAGAATAAACTATGGCGTTATCAAACACTGCCGTTCCAAAATACTACGGCATGTTTAGAGATGCCGTTATCAGAGGAGAGATTCCGGTATGTAAAGAAATCTCAATGGAAATGAACCGAATTGACGATCTCATTAAAAATCCCGGAGTCTACTACGACGACCAAGCGGTCGAAGGATGGATAAATTATTGCGAAGCCGAACTAACTTTAACCGATGGCTCAGATTTACATTTGTTGGATAGTTTTAAACTGTGGGGCGAACAAGTCTTTGGTTGGTATTATTTTGTTGAGAGAAGCGTTTACGAACCAAATCCAGACGGTCATGGTGGACGCTATGTTAAGAAGACTATTAAAAAACGCCTCATTAATAAACAGTATCTTATAGTAGGAAGAGGTGCGGCTAAGACGATGTACGGTTCTACTATTCAGAGTTATGGATTGAACATCGATACTACGACCACCCAACAAGTAACAACCGGGCCGACCATGAAACAAGCTGATGAAATCATGGGCCCAATAAGAACAGCCATAACAAGATCCAGAGGACCTCTGTTTGGATTTCTAACTGAAGGCTCTCTTCAAAACACGACGGGGTCTAAAGTAAACAGGGTTAAGTTAGCTTCAACTAAGTTGGGAATCCAGAACTTTCTAACCGGCTCCGTTCTCGAAGTGAGACCAATGAGTATAGCTAAACTTCAAGGTCGACATGATAAATATGCCACAGTTGACGAATGGCTTTCCTGTGACATAAGAGAAGACGTCATCGGAGCAATCGAACAGGGTGCTTCTAAAAACATGGACGACTATCTCATTATTGCTATGAGTTCAGAAGGTACTGTTCGAAACGGAAGTGGCGATACAATCAAAATGGAATTGTCAGACATTCTCAAGGGCGAATACGTTAACCCTCACGTTTCGATTTGGTGGTACAAACTTGATTCGGTAGACGAAATTTCGAATCCGGAAGTGTGGCCAAAAGCTAACCCGAACCTCGGAAAGACTGTTAGTTATGAAACCTATCAATTAGATGTCGAAAGAGCTGAAAAAGCTCCAGCAGCAAGAAATGATATTCTAGCAAAACGTTTCGGGATTCCTATGGAGGGTTACACTTACTACTTCACTTATGAGGAGACTCTTCCCCACAGAAAGCGAGACTTTTGGCAACTACCTTGTGCGTTGGGCGGCGACCTTTCCCAGGGAGACGACTTCTGTGCATTTACATTTCTGTTTCCGTTATCTAATGGTTGCTTCGGTGTCAAAACACGAAATTACATATCCTCCCTAACTTTAATGAAACTACCTGCGGCTATGAGAAGTAAATATGATCAATTCATGAACGAAGGAAGTTTAATAGTTCTTGAGGGGACGGTGCTCGACATGATGGAGGTTTATGAGGATCTAGATAATCATATAAACGAATGCGGGTATGATGTTCGATGTTTTGGTTTTGACCCTTATAACGCAAAAGAGTTTGTTGCTCGATGGGAATCGGAAAACGGCCCATTCGGTATCGAAAAAGTCATACAGGGCGCAAAAACAGAATCCGTTCCTTTGGGAGAGTTGAAGAAACTTTCTGAGGAGCGGATGCTTTTATTTGACGAGGAACTTATGACATTTGCCATGGGTAACTGTATAACTCTTGAAGATACGAATGGAAATCGCAAATTACTAAAGAAGAGGCATGAGCAGAAAATAGACGCTGTGGCAGCTATGATGGACGCTTATATTGCTTATAAACTTAATAAAGATGCTTTTGAATAAAGGAGGGTTCATGTATGTGGCAATATAATAACACTAATGAACTACAACATTTCGGAGTCATGGGTATGAAATGGGGTGTACGTAGATACCAAGACCGCAGTGGAAACTATACCCCGGCTGGAAAGAAACGATACTTAAAAGAAAAGACGGCAAAAAATCAAAGAGACATTGATAGTTTTAAGAAATTTAAAAATGGAGTCAAAGATAAAAATGGAAGACTGTTATTAAGTAAGAAAGATGTTGACGATAGTGTATCCGCATTAAAAGCGCTTAAAAGTAAAAAAGAAGCCAAGTTGTCTCGTAAATACGATATAGCCAAAACACAACAAGATATTAATAGACAGACGAGTCTAAAGGATAAGTTGGTTTATAACAATGCAACTCGCAAGAAGGCAGCCAAATATGTTGTCGACAAGAATATGTCATTTGCCGATGCTACCAAAAAGGCAAAAGGCGATGCTTGGCGTAATACGGCGGCTATGCTTGCAGTTTACGGCGCAGTAACAGTTTACGGCTTA
Source organism: Fermentimonas sp. (assembly GCA_028683355.1). Lineage (GTDB taxonomy): Bacteria > Bacteroidota > Bacteroidia > Bacteroidales > Dysgonomonadaceae > Proteiniphilum. Next base: position 5,122 of record JAQUIZ010000012.1, on the reverse strand, counting down.
AAAAAGTTCAATGGTTGAAGAAGGAACAACCGGTACGGAAAAGGAGGTGATGACCAAAATGGAGGCGTCAATTGGTTCCAGATTAAAACATGCTTGGAACGCGTTTCTTAATAGAGACCCTACGAATTTTTATAGAGACATTGGTATTGGTTACTCTTATAGGCCAGATAGACCAAGACTCACACGAGGGAATGAGCGCTCTATAGTTACATCCGTATACAACCGTATTGCTTTAGATGCAGCGGCCATCAACGTCCAGCATGTTCGATTAGATGAAAATAATCGTTTCCTATCGGCCATCGAGTCAGGACTGAACGGCTGTCTAACCCTTGAAGCAAATGTTGATCAAACAGGACGAGCCTTTCTACAAGACGCTGTTATGTCAATGCTTGATGAAGGAAGTGTAGCTATAGTTCCAGTTGATACGACCTTTAACCCAGAGGTTACCAATTCCTACGATATTAATTCAATGCGAACTGGTAAAATCTTAGACTGGCATCCAAATCATGTTAGGATTCGAGTATACAATGAAAAAACCGGAATTAAAGAAGATATCGAATTACCAAAAAGAATGGTAGCCATTGTCGAAAATCCTTTGTATGCGGTTATCAACGAACCGAATTCTACTATGCAAAGACTTGTTCGAAAACTTAATCTTTTGGATGTAGTAGACGAACAAAGTAGTTCGGGTAAATTGGATTTAATTATTCAACTCCCATACGTAATCAAGACAGAGGCCAGGCGTCAACAAGCCGAAAATCGGCGTAAAGATATAGAAAATCAATTGGCGGGTTCTAAATATGGCATCGCCTATACAGATGGTACCGAGCGTATTACCCAGTTGAATCGTTCAGTCGAAAACAATCTAATGAAACAGATTGAATATCTAACGAGTATGCTATACAGCCAGTTAGGAATCACTCAGAGCATATTAGATGGTACTGCTGACGATAAAACAATGCTCAATTATTACAACCGAACAATTGAACCTATTCTTTCGGCTATTGTTGATGAAATGAAACGAAAGTTTCTAACCAAAACCGCTCGGTCACAATTGCAGTCGATTTCATTCTTTAGAGATCCGTTCAAGCTTGTCCCAGTTAATGAAATTTCTGAAATTGCTGACAAGTTTACTCGAAACGAGATAATGACGTCGAACGAAATCAGACAGATCATTGGAATTAAGCCGTCGGTTGATCCAAAAGCGGATGAACTCAGAAACAAGAATCTGAACCAATCCAAGAATGATCAAACCGACCCTCCAAACAATGTGGCTGAAGAAAAGATCGAGAAAGCAATTAAAAAATAAATGGAGGTTAATAATATGAGAAACGAAGTTTATGCTAGTTATCACGAAAAATTTGTTAAAAATACAATTGTATACGCGTCGTTAGATACTAATTTATTGTATTTTTCAAAAGACATGACCCCTAAAGAGTTAGTGTCTAAAAAGGAACTTAAAAACCTATTCGAAAAAGGTTTGATGATCGACGATGGCCGCAATCTTTACAAACCGGTCAAACTATCAAAAAACTCAGAGACAAACGAATACAACGTTGTTGTTTATGATGAAACTGAAGCTCATGTCTTTTCTTCAGAAGATACCGAAGTATTTCCATTGTCTCCAACTTATAATGCAGTTACAAGAGTTATAACTATACCAGATCAAGACGGGGTGTTGTATTTTAAGGGTTCTTCAGAGATCGCTCTGGTTCCCGGCGTCCAAGCAGCATTAGCAATTGGGGTCGAAAGTGTTACTATTACGGCTAGACCGGATGAAGGTTATATATTTGACCCAGCATCCGTATTAGTGTGGGAAATCGACACAAGAATAGAAGTAACACCTGCTCCGGCTACTTTTAACGATACAACTGGAGTTATAACAATTCCTTCGGAGACCGGATGCATTTATAAAATAGGCGATCTAGATGCGCAATCCGGTCCACAAGATCCAATAGCTAAAGGCACGGAAGTTGTAGTAACCGTTGAGGCAGACCTTGGTTATAAATTGAAAGAAAATTCTACAATTAGTTGGACTTTCAGTTGGTCTGATTAGATAAGAAAGGAGGAAAATTCAAAATGAAGACATTTGATTTCAGTGGCTGGGCTACCCGAAACAATCTCAAATGCTCTGATGGACGAACAATCCTGAAAGACGCGTTTAAACATCATAACGGGAAGACAGTTCCTCTTGTATGGAATCACCAGCACAATGATCCACTCAATATTCTCGGGCACGCTCTGCTTGAGAATCGAGATGATGGTGTTTACGCTTATTGTAAATTCAATGAAACGGAATCTGGTAAGAATGCAAAACTTCTGGTCGAACATGGCGATGTATCAGCATTGTCCATATATGCGAATCAGTTGAAACAGCAGGGACTCAATGTACTACACGGAGCAATTCGTGAGTTGAGCCTTGTTCTTGCTGGTGCAAATCCCGGCGCATTCATAGATGCTGTTATTCGGCATGGTGAAGAATCCGATGAGGAAGCCATTATTTATACCGGCGAAAACATCTCGATGTATCATGCCGAAGATAAAAAAGAGGAGGAAAAACTCGTGAAAGAAGACTCTAAGAATGAGAAAAAAGAAAACGAGGAAACCGTTGCCGACGTCTTTGAAACTCTCAATGAGAAGCAAAAAACGGTAGTCTATGCAATGATTGGACAGGCTCTTGAAGAAAACGACGAGCCCGAAGATAACAACAATAATAATGATTCTAAAGGAGGAGACAAAGTTATGAAACATAATGTGTTTGATAAGGAAGATACTATTTGTGAGGATGTCCTGAGCCATGCTGATACGGAGGCCATCTTTGCAAATGTTAAGCGTTACGGCAGCCTGAGGGATGCTGTCCTTGCTCATGGTATCGAAAACATTGATTACCTATTTCCTGATGCCCAGAATGTTACCAACACCCCTCAATTCATCCAGAGAGAAATGGGTTGGGTTCAGAAGGTTATGAATGGCGTACATCACACTCCATTCTCCCGCATCAAATCCATCTTTGCCGACATTACCGAAGAGGACGCCCGTGCGAAGGGTTACATCAAGGGATCTTTCAAGAAGGAAGAAGTATTTTCCCTGCTTAAGAGAACTACTACACCTACTACCATCTATAAGAAGCAGAAGCTTGATCGTGACGATGTTGTAGACATCACCGATTTCGATGTCGTGGCTTGGCTCAAATCCGAGATGCGTGTGATGCTGGATGAGGAAATTGCCCGTGCTGCTTTGGTTGGCGACGGTCGTTTGAGTTCTTCCGATGACAAGGTTAACGAGCAGAACATTCGTCCTATCTGGACTGATTCGGATCTTTACACCATTAAGACTCCTGTAACCGTGGCGGCTAACGCAACTGCTGACGAGAAGGCTAAGGCTTTTATCCGTGCAGCCATTAAATCCCGCAAGAACTACAAGGGTTCCGGCGAACCAACCCTGTATACCACTGAGGACGTTCTTACCGATTGTCTGCTTATGGAAGATACCACTAGTCGAGTTATCTACGATTCTGTTTCGAAGCTTGCTACTGCTCTTCGCGTTAAGGAAATCGTAACTGTTCCGGTCATGGAAGATTTATCTCGCACGGTAGCTTCTGATGAATACACCCTTATGGGTATCATCGTTAACCTATCCGATTATAACATCGGTGCCGATAAGGGCGGAGCTGTCAACATGTTTGACGACTTCGACATCGACTACAATGCTCAGAAATACCTTATCGAGACTCGCTGCTCTGGTGCTCTGACTAAGCCTTACTCTGCGATTGCGTTGGAACTCACAACTGAGGACGCGCAGGGTTAGCAAAGGAGAGAATTCAAAATGGCTAAATTTTACGGAGTAATCGGCTACGCTGAAACGGTTGAAATAAAGCCTGGGGTGTGGAAGGAGCAGATTACCGAGAAAATGTACTACGGTGAACTTGTCCGAAATACTCGCAGGCTTCAAACTACCGATCAACTCAACGACAACATCAATGTCGCAAATGAGATCAGCATTGTGTCCGATCCGTTTGCCAATGAGAATTTTCATTCGATGCGATACGTTGAGTTTATGGGTGCTAAATGGAAGATTACAAAGGTTGAAGTTCAGTACCCAAGACTAATACTGACTATAGGGGGTGTATACCATGACCAGTAGGCTTGACCTACAGACTCTATTCGAGAATCTTCTCGGAAGTCGAAACGTGTATTTTCAACCCCCGGAGTCAGTAAAGATGAAATACCCCGCCATTGTTTACGGTCTCGAAGATATCGAGAACACGTTTGCAAATGACGGGGTTTATTTATCTCAAAGAAAATATTCTGTAACCGTTATTGATGAGGACCCAGATAGCGAAATAGTTGTGAAAGTATCACAATTACCAAAATGTCGATTTAACAGGCATTTCGAATCTGAAAATCTTAATCATGATGTTTTTATTCTACAATTTTAAAAGGAGGACTAAAATATGGCTAAACTTATTTGGGACCAGACCGGAGAACGTTATTATGAAACCGGTGTAAATCAGGGCGTTCTATATCCTCAAGGAACTGGTGGTACCTATCCTGAGGGTGTCGCCTGGAACGGTCTTACAGCAGTAACTGAAAGCCCTTCTGGAGCTGAGCCAACGCCTATATACGCAGATAACATTAAATACCTTAACCTAATGTCGGCCGAGGAGTTCGGAGCTACCATTGAGGCTTATACGTATCCGGATGAGTTCGCCCAGTGCGACGGTTCTGCAGAAATCGCTACTGGTGTAATGATTGGTCAGCAAAATCGTAAAGTCTTTGGTCTATCTTATAAGACTGCTCTCGGTAATGATATTGACGGCGTTGATTACGGTTATAAGCTACATCTTATTTATGGTGCTTTAGCGGCTCCTTCCGAAAAGGGTTACTCTACAATCAACGATAGTCCAGAAGCTATAACCTTCTCTTGGGAAGTTACTACTACGCCTGTTTCTGTGACTGGCTTCAAACCAACCGCTTCCATCACAATCGATTCTATCAAGGTTGACGCTGATAAATTGGCTGCTCTAGAAGTTATTCTGTATGGTAAAGATGCAGTTGCTGGAGAACCCGGCGAACCTGCAGTTGTAGCGAGACTTCCTCTTCCTGACGAAATTGCTACACTT
>JAQUIZ010000111.1 GCA_028683355.1 Fermentimonas sp. | reverse complement strand
AAGATGTAGATCAGCTGGAATCGTATGCCCACACATTATTCAGTCTAGCAAAAATGGCATATGAAGATATACCACCGAATGAACTGCTGACCTACTGCGACGCTTTGGAAGACATGATGATATATGTTTTTGAAAGCAGTCCAGAATATCAAGTAAACGATAAGATCCATTATTACTATTTGCATGCTAAGTATTTTCGCGTTGATAGGGTGTCACTAAGTTGTGTCCTGATAAACAATGAAGGCATGCATAAATATGCTACCGATTTGATTGATTCTTTCATTAATGAAATCGATCGCAACGAAATGATTAATGAATTTGCGGGGATATATGTCGGAGCCTGGGCATTAAAAGTTGCGTATGATGAATCTGTGACAGATGAAGACACAGGAAGATACATTGAGAGAGCATTTGATTATTGCAATGAGTACGCTGATAATGTATTTCTCTGTGAAAAGACGATAGATTTGGTATCATCTGCCTATTTAGAGCAATATAGAAGGAATCCTCCAGCAAGTGTCGTGGATAGGTGCTATGCTTTATTACTTCGCTTTCCATCTTCGGACGATTTGATATCTACATTTTTCGATTTAGTAGAGCAATCCAAAATGTCTGTGGCTGAGTGGAAACGAAGATACTTACATGATAAGAATGTTGTTGCTGGACTCATCTCGAATAAACGAACAGACATAATTTACAGTGAAGGACTTGGCGAACCTGAAATAGTGACTACGTATGTCAGATCACATCCCAAAGTTGGTGCGAACGAACCATGCCCATGTGGTAGCGGGAAAAAGTTCAAGAAATGCTGCCGTGGCAATGGCAGGTATGATTGAAAGAACATTGACATAAACCGGGGGGACAATATGCTATTAGCGGCCTGCCATATCAAATAGAAGATTGTAACAAAAAACAGGTAATTAGTCAGGTTGCAGCAGACTATTTAGCAATGTTCATTCTAAGTATATGCGTTAGGTACAAACAAGATTTTTGGGGTGATGTGATAAGTGGTGAGAAACATGGGAGTCTGGGGTTGATAGAATTATATATAAATATTGTCAAAAGAAGATATCCAAATTTCATATTGAATCTCTTAGTAGGTGAAAATTTTGAGTATGGAAGCCCGGCAAGATTTATGTAAATAATCTAAAAAGGGAAATGGGGACAGGTTCCGCATCCCACCATATTCTTATATTTTCATAGCAATCACGGGTGTCAGGTATGAAGTTATCCTGGGTGTACAGACTGTTAAAGATGAGGATGTTAGTAAATATGGTATTGTTAATGGGGATAGGGTATATACCATTAAGGATTTAGTAGAAAAACCAACTATTGGAGAAGCCCCATCTAATGTGGCTATTTTAGGTAGATATATTATTACTCTGGGTATTTTGATATATTGGCGTGGACTAAACCGGGTAAAGGTGGCGAGATACAGCTAACTGATACCTTGAAGGTATTAGTGGGTCGTGAAGATATGTATGCCTATGACTTCATTGGGAAACGTTATGATGTTGGTAATAAGCAAGGTTTTCTGGAGGCTACTGGAAACGATGGTGAACTGAGACCAGTCACCTGCTGCAGAAAAACGGATATTGAGAGCTTCGGGAAAAGGCGTGGTTATAGAAACCCAAAGCAATGGCGAGAGCATCAGGCCGATTATTTCGCGTCTAGGCAGCTGGACCGGATTGAGAGCAGGATTGCAGAGGTTGGTGAAAAGTATGGGGTAAATCGGGAGGGACAGGTGTAAGTGGCAGCCTGACGGAGCCTAACGAACGGGAAATTAAAGCACGGGCACGAGCATTAAATAATAGAAAGGCTCCGTGCCAGGCACCAACTTATCAACTTATTCACCCTGATTCGGGGATGTTGGGTATGTTATTTGCCAAAGGGTTTGCTTTTTCATGCTTTTCATATTTGAAATCAATCAGTAAGAATGATACAATATTGACAGAATAATGGCTAAAAGAGGTGAGCGGTATGAGCAGTCAAGAGAATATTATTACGAACATAAAGCCTTCAACAGCAATTCGTCATGATTATAATTCTTTTTCGAAGTTGTGTCATGAAACCCAGAGTCCAGTTGTTGTGACCAAGAATGGTGAAGCCGATCTAGTGGTGATGAGCCATGAAGCTTATCAAAAGATGATAGCCAGGCAGAGGTTAGGCCGAATGTTGTCAGAGGTTGACCGTGAAATAGCTGCAGGTAAACCTATGCGGGATTTTGAGGAAACCTTTAAAACGATAAAAAAGAGGATAGAAAATGAGTAAGAAAATTGTGTTATCGGAAATGGCCTATTACGATATTGACAGCATTTTTTCTTACATCTCTCAAGATAGTAAACAGGCAGCTGAAACTTTACGAGTGAACATTTATGAAGGTATCAGGAAACTATCAGATTTTCCGGAGATGGGGGCAGTTATTCCTGAAGAAGATGCACCTGGTGCACAACGTGGATACAGGCGTATTGTAGTGACGCCGTACAGTATATTTTATAGAGTAGTGGAGGATCGTATTATAATTGCTAGGGTGCTCCATGGAAGACAGAATTGGATTCAATCAATATTTGATTTTTAAAAAAGGCCTGAACCCCTGTTTGTGGGAATGCTGCATTAATAGTTTCAGTGAATCCAGTTAGACCATCAATACAGGCTATCGGTATATCTTTAACCCCTCTATTTTTAAGTTCATTTAATATGTTGAGCCAGTACTTGGCACTTTCATTTTCTCCAATCCACAAGCCCAGAACATCTTTCTGTCCATCCAAATCAATACCTATTGCGTGACTCATTCCCATTTTGACGGACACAGCATCGTGATTATATAAGATTTGAGAAGAAGTTGAGGGGGCATTTCAATAAAATGCCCAAGCTGCAAAGAAAAGTTAAAAAGACTCAAAGAAATAATTCTGCTATACCGAGCAACGGAGTCAAATGAGTTACTGATGATAAGATTCTAGCAGCAGAAAGTTCCTTGCAGGATTTAAAACCTGCAAAAGATCCGCGAACGACCAAATGGCTGGATAGCTACCTTCATGATTGAAGGTGGTTATATGGCTATTTTTTTACCTTTTTTAGGGTTTAAACATAAAAAACCAATATCTAAGTACTGAGCAACGGAGTCGAGTGAACTACCGAATGGCCGGACAGTAGATATTTTTTACTGTTGTCCGGCCTTTTTTGTCCGATTCGTTTATAAAGCTGTCTTTACATTATGGGAGGAATATATTACAGAAGCTGGACAGGATTGAGATCAGGCTTATGAATTTGAATGGTAAAATAGTACCAATTAATACGGGGATATTGTAAAAATAGTTTAAAAGTTGTATAATTAGGTTAAACTACAGATAAGGAGTGTATCATTTGAGTTCAAAAAAACGGACTTCTAAGAAGTTTGATCATTATAAACCTGATGATATTAAAGATTATTTAAATAAATTTCGAAAATGTGTTCTTGAAGGCAGATATACAATATCTCAAAACGAAAATAGAAAAGAGAATATTGATTTTATTGAGGATTACAAAATTGATAGTAAAAAAGAACGTGAATTCTACTGGGACTACAATTTGATGATTTTTGCTATGCAGTAGAAAATGACAATGAAGATTTTGCTCACGAAGTGCTTTATATATTCTGCAAGCAACATGACCTGGATTTTTGGGGAACGCTTGAGACCGTTGACATTTTTATAAAAGTGAATATGGTCGAAACGAGAAGAGGAGATTTATTCTCAGTTGTAGTATCGTTTCATAAAAGAAATTTTGAAATCACATATTTATTCAGATAGATAATGGCGGATATTGGGCCGCAGGCGAAAAGGAGGAAATTACAATGAAAGGATTTTGCGAGAAGTGCCGCGAAATGGTCGAATACAACGTGAAGATGGTTAATAAAGAGAAAACAATTAAAGGAAGAACAGTTAAATATGTTGCGAAAGTAGCTTATTGCAATGAGTGTGGAGAAGAATTATTTGTGTCTGAGATTAGAGATTATAACTTGTCGGTACTCGATGCTGCGTACAGAAAAGCAGAAGGGTTAATCAGTGTCGAGGATATTGAGAAGATTCTTGAAAAATACGGTATTGGAAAGAGGCCACTATCGTTATTACTTGGTTGGGGAGAAGGAACACTGACGAGATATGTTGATGGAGATACGCCATCTAAACCTTATTCAGATACGCTTAAGCGAATTCTCGAAGATAAGGATTATTATCGAGAGATTTTGGAACAAAACAAAGATAATATTTCACCTGTTGCTTTTCGAAAAAGCATGACAACTGTTGAAGGTGATGCATCGGCGCATGAAACTGCCGTAAGTAAACTTGAGTCAGCCGTGAAGTATTTATTAATGCAAACATCAGAGATTACACCCCTTGCGCTTCAGAAACTATTGTATTTTGCCCAGGGGTTTCAAAAGGCTTTTACGGATATATTTATGTTTGAGGAAGATTGTGAATCTTGGGTACATGGACCTGTATATCGTAATGTTTATGATAAGTACAAAGGTTATGGTTATAATCCGATAGAGGAGAAAGAATTATCTTTTGAGGATATTAATCTGACAGAGGATGAGAAGGAGTTACTTGACCACATTGTTTCCTACTTCGGATGCTACAGCGGTAAAGTTCTTGAGCACATGACGCATACAGAGGAACCATGGCGAGTAGCTAGAAGAGGATTAAAAGATTGGGAGAGTTCTGATAGGATTATTGAAAAGAAAGAAATAGCATCATACTTCAGCAGTGTGAAAGAAAAATACAAAATGCTAAATCTTACAGATATCAAAGACTATTCTAAAGACTTATTCAGTAAGCTCTGCTCGTAACTTAGATCTCGGCTAAAAGAATCAGAGATAGGATAAAAGTGTGTAGTAAAATGTAGTGAAGTGTAGTTGAGAATCTGATACCTGAGTTTTACAGCAAAAATGGCTAAGAAATACCCGCTGGCCCAGCATTATCAAGGGCTAGCGGGTTTTATTTTTTGTCATAAAGCTGTAGTGTATTCACACCTATTTTTTGTATTGCAAAAATTTTTTAATCTCGGCCTTGGACATGATTTTTTTACTTAAGTCAAAATCAAAGGTGGACTCAAAGGACTTTAAATACGAAGCAGGACTAACCTTTATCGGCTGCAAGGTAGATGTCATCTATGATCCGGCCGATATCAGTGAACTGACTATTGAATACGAAGGCCACCAGCCTTTCAAAGCTAAAAATCTTAAGGTCATCTGCGCTCTGATTTTCTGTGGAAATCTGCGCCACCGGTACCTATAATCGTTATGCTTCCGCTGGGAATGCTGCTGTTGACGAATTTAATGGTAATGGCTTGTATGAGGAGTGTCAAGTGCTGAACTGCTTACACCAGTATGCTCCTAATTAGGTCCTGTGGCATATTACCTGGTTACCTCGCCTTCTTGTCTAGCAAACGTTGACAATTTAGGACAAATTTGCTATGATTGCCCAAAATAGTGCGGGAGAGGGGCGATTTTTTTGTGAGCAAATGTAAGGTTATTAGTGTCATTAACTGGAAGGGTGGAGTAGGAAAGACCACGCTTACGCATCATCTGGGGACAGGGTTTTTCCACTTGAGCGATGCAGAACGGGTGAAGTATCTGGGGACGAAGGAGGTCCCAAGGGTCCTGCTGATAGATAATGATGCCCAGTGTAGTTTATCAGTTTCCTGCCTGGGAGAAATGAAATACGAGGATTTAATTTTTTCTAAGAAGATGGGGACGATTGCGGATTTATATCTGCCTTTTTTGCAAGATGCCAAAGCGTATATGAACGTTGAATCTTATATACTGAAGTGGTCTGTGAATAGAGATGCAACAGGTACTTATCCTCAGGTTGATTTATTTCCTGCCCATCAGGATCTAATTTATACCGATATGGATATAGCAGTTTATCAGCCGGCTGGCTATAAGGCGAATATGGCGATGGATCCCATGACGAGTAAATGCCAGGTGCTAAATAATATTCTTGCTCAGGTTAAGGATAATTACGATTTCATTTTTATTGACTGTCCACCTAATCTAAATTACATTACTCAGAATGCCCTTTATATCAGCGATTATTATTTAATTCCTACTAAACTGGATTTTCTCTCCACATACGGCATATCTTCTATTTTCAATAAGGTGGATGAAATAAACAACATGTTTACCGGCAGAATGGCAAATTATAAACCGGTAGAATTAATTGGTATCGTGGCTAATCAGGTTATCGAATATGGTCAGGAGCCTAAGAGTACCCAGGGCAATATTCTCAAAAGGTTATATGATTCTTATGGGGACATGGTTTTTCAGAATTATGTAAATGATGGAGATGGGATAAGCGGTGCGTCACAGCTGGGTTATCCGGTTTATGCAGTGAAAAAGTCAGGTACTAAGGCCCGGCAACAGTCTGATGCGATGCAGGCGGTGCTTTGTGAACTGTTGGAACGGATATAGAGGTATAGTAGATGAAGATAAAAAGTGTAATAGATTTTGTGAGAAAATTAATGCCTATCCTGGAATTTTATAAGGATAGGACGGTTAATGAGATGTTAGATGATATTTATCGGAATTGCTGTAAAGCTGGGTTAACCGATACCATGTCTTCAGAAACAGAGCCGCCAGCACAGCCAAAACGGAAGGCCAAGGCTGAGTGGCTTTCTGCAGAGGAGGCTATTGCTCGTATACGGGGAATGGATGAGGATGAATGCCAGGTCTTTCTAAATTCTTCCTGCCGATTGGTAGAGCTGAGGGAGATTGCGCGTCAGTTGCAGATTAAAATTAAGTCTAAAGCCAATAAGAAAGAGATAGTTGCAACTATTGCCAGTCAGAGGAATAAACTGGTTGATAATGCTCAGGGAGTCTTGCGGGAAGCTGGAGGAAAAAAGAATCGTTTAGGTGATGCGGCTACTCAGGTAGCAGGAATGAAGCAGGATGAGATAATAAAGTTTTTAGGTGGGTTTAATAAGTCAGAGATATTAGAAATTTCCCGGAGGTTAAATTTGCAAATATCAGCTAGTAATACGAAAGCTAATATTATTTTACTGATAGCTAAACATTTCGGATATAAGGAAGTAAGCAGAAGAATGTTTGAGCGACCGCGCAGATTATAATTCAGTATGCAAGTAGGATTCAAGTAGGGACGGTTTTGGACTTTGATTTCCATAAATTTCAAGTCCAGGCCGTCCCTATTTGAATCTTTTTACTGTAAATAACCACATTTAACACAATTAAAACAAAATAATAATATTTACTTAAATAACTATTTACATTACATGACAATAATGGTAATATTACATTATATTATAGTTCCCAATTGCTATTAAAGTTGTAAAATACAGGGGGTGAATGTATGGTGCCGAAAAGAGATCGTATGCGGGATGGGGCTTTGTTAAGAGGGTTTCGGTTGGGAGCCAATATGACTCAGGTAGAAGCAGCGAAGCTTACTCGATTATCTGTTACCAGGATTAGTCTAATTGAACGGGGTCTGGAGGAAGAGCCGCAGTATTATTTTAATATGGCCCGGGGGCTGGGACTCAGTGCGAAAAAGTTGCGTATGTATGTAAAGTCAAAGAAGGTGAGCTAGTATGACGTCAAACCCTGGAGATTCTAGTGATAATAAAGAGGCTTTAATTGAAATGAATCGTAAGTGGGTGGAGCAAAAGCGTGCCGAACTTCAGGATAACGAAGAACAGATAAGGAGATTGCAGGAGGAGCGCGAAGGGATTTTAAGTGAGTTGGAACCTATGGAAAACTGGCTTGACCAGGTGGAGGGGAAGGATAGGCAGCAGTTAGGGCGTGTTAATAGAATAACGGCAGGGCCGATTATCGAAGTTGTTAAGGAAGACGCTGAACTGCGAGGGGACAGGCTGCGTGATGAAGTGGTGAAGGTACTGAAAGAGGTTTATCCGGAGACTTTATATTACCGGGAGATTTTACGAAGGCTAATGATACAGGGGTACCAGGTAGGGGGGAAAGACCCGGGGTTGAATTTGATTGCGCATATTACTAAAGATAGTCGTTTGCAGCGTGGAAGTAAACGTGGAACCTACGGGCTTGACGAAGATTATGCTGTTAAACAAGGGGTGGAGTTGTCCGAGGATTAAGTGGGGGAATTTACCCTTGGGGGGGACAGGCATTCCCCGGTGGGATGAGTAAGGAAGTTATTTAATAGAGGGGGGTTTTGAATGGATTTTAGCAGAGTTGAGCAGGTGAAGGATGATTTTACGCTTTTAAAGCCGGTTTATGTAAATGGTGCCAACGCGACTGAACTCTGGTTGAAAAATGGGGAAGTTTTGTATGATAAACGTGGGATTAAGGGAGTTCTGAAGGCAGTAGGAAGAACGTATATGATCGATTTTAGTGCCCAAAAGAAAAAGGTAGCCGAGCTGCTGCAGCGCACTGCAATTGTTCCATTTTATATAGATGCCCAGCGGGTTTTTGTTCCGGTAAAGATGAGAAAGGTTTTAACTGCTAATGATGTGGTTTATGGTTATGTGGATCTAGCCTGGCTGCAGCAGGTGGATGTGGTGGCTAAGAATAAGTGCCGGGCAGTGGTGGGTAACGGGATGGAGATAAATATATTCAGTTCTCGAAATACTGTGGTGAATAGCCAGAATAATGGGCAGCGAGTGCGGGAGATGCTGGCTAATCAGGTGAAAAATGAACCTGATGAAAAACAGGTAATAGATTCGTTTATAAAGGTGTTACGTGCTATGGGTAATATGTTTAGGCAGCTGGACCGGATTGAGAGCAGGATTGCAGAGGTTAGTGAAAAGTATGGGGTAAATCGGGAGGGACAGGTGTAAGTGGCAGCCTGACGGAGCCTAACGAACGGGAAATTAAAGCACGGGCACGAGCATTAAATAATATATCCGTGGAGATTGAGGGTGGAATTGATTTCGCTATTATACAAGTGTGATTCCACTGTGAAAAGTATTAATTATGCACCAGCTTGAGTAATTCAACGCGGAATCCGCGGATTTTTCAAGGAGTTAACAGAAGTTACTATTCGGAATTAATGAGATTACAGGTTATTGCCCATAGAGGTATACTTGGATATCTTGATACACTGGCCATCTCTTCATTTATTCCACCTCACCTAATAACAATGAATTCCCAATCCATTTTACAGGGGGTGGTTTTTTTATGGTTATTTTT
>JAQUIZ010000011.1 GCA_028683355.1 Fermentimonas sp. | reverse complement strand
TGTCAGGTCGGTATGACCAACCTCAGATGCCAGTTGCTGCAGTCTGTTTACTCCATCAGGTGTAATTGTATTTCCTAAGTATTGATGAATTAGGTCGGGAAGGTCTGCAACATATTGAAAACCGTTCTTCTCTACCCACCAGTTTCTTACACCCATTGCAAGGAAAGGAGCGAAAATTGCACCTACGTTAATAAACATGTAAAATAACTGGAATCCTGAGTCACGCATTTTAGCATATTGAGGATTGTCATACATTTGCCCCACCAAAGCTTGCAGGTTACCTTTAAAAAGGCCGTTGCCAAAAGCAATAACAAGCAGCCCGAAGCATGTGAATGCAAGCAATAAGCCAAACTTATCTGCCGGTACCGGGGTTGGTGTAGGTATAGCAATTAAAACATAACCCAGAGTCATTAATATCAATCCGGTCAGTATAACTCCTTTATAATTGCGGGTTTTATCTGCCAGCAATCCTCCTACCAATGCAAGCAGATAGATAGATGCATAAAAGATTGAGTAGATGATACCTGTTTGGGTTTCATTGAGACCAAATTTTGTCATTATAAACAGTGAGAGTATGGCCATCATGGTATAAAAACCAAATCGCTCTCCCATATTTGCCAGCGAAGCTGCAAACAAGCCTTTTGGATGATTTTTGAACATTATGAATTTATTAAGTTAGTATAATTTTGTTTCAGGGGTATTGAATTGGCAAATATAACAACAATTTTATAATAATTATAGATAGATTTTGTGAAATCTCATGAAAGAGTAATACTTAGGAGAAAAAAGTATCTTACACTTCAGGATATAAATTATGAACATATTTTTTCCGTCAATTTGTTTGTTTATTTAAAAAATGTAGTACATTTGCATCCATAATCTCAAAAAAGAGCATTAAAGTGAACAATTCAATTTTTGCATTTTCTTTCGGTTTTTACTTTTACTTTAGTAGGTGAAGGCAGGATTTTATATGCAAAAAGAATAAGATAATAACATATCAAATAAAATAAAGTCCTGTCGATAACACGATGGGACTTTTTCTTTTATAAAAACGTTAGAGACGAATATGAAGAGAATAGCCATTCAGGGTGGAGCAGGTGCATATCACGAAATCGCAGCACGTGAGTATTTTAAGGGAGAGGAACTTGAAATTGTACCCTGCAGCACATTTAAAGATATATTTAGTGAATCGGATAAAGATTCGGATCTTATAGGTATTATGGCAATTGAGAATACTATTGCAGGAAGCCTGCTGCAGAACCATGATCTTCTGAAAATAAACGGCTTGCAAATTGCGGGAGAACAAAAGCAGCGTATTTCTCACTCACTGGCAGCCTTACCTGGTGTATCAATTAATGATATAAAGGAAGTAATGTCGCACCCTATGGCATTGATGCAATGTGAGGAATATCTTGAGTCGTTACCCGGAGTTAAGGTAGTTGAACACGAAGATACAGCTCTTTCGGCAAGAGATATTAAGGAGAAAAATATGACAACAACTGCTGCAATATGCAGTACACTTGCCGCAAAAATATATGGCCTTGAGATTTTAGCTGAAGGGATAGAGACAAATAAAAGAAACTTCACCCGCTTCCTCATTTTAGCAAAAGGCGATATGTTGCGTGAAGTGCAGAAAGAGAATAATATAAATAAGTCCTCTCTTGTATTCATACTCCCTCATAATGAGGGAAG
Organism: Fermentimonas sp.; assembly: GCA_028683355.1. GTDB lineage: Bacteria > Bacteroidota > Bacteroidia > Bacteroidales > Dysgonomonadaceae > Proteiniphilum. The sequence continues at coordinate 35,077 of JAQUIZ010000011.1, read as the reverse complement.
TCTGTCTAAGGTGCTCTCGGTTTTGTCCTTTTACGATATCAACCTGACACGTATCCAGTCACTTCCCATTGTAGGCCGAGAATGGGAGTATCAGTTCTATATCGATCTAACTTTTAGTGATTATAACCGTTATAAGCAATCTATTGATGCAATCATGCCTCTGATAAACAATTTGAAAGTCCTGGGTGAATACCGGGAAGAGAAACATAAATTGATACAAGATTAAAATAAATATAGTAACAACAAAGTACATTTTAAGATATTATGAGTATTGAACCGGCAGAACATATAAAATCGATATCTGAATACTATTTCTCTGTGAAGCTTGCAGAAGTTGCACGGATGAATGCAGAAGGTAAAAATGTGATTAGTCTGGCTGTAGGAGCACCCGACAGCATGCCTTCGCAAGAAACAATTGATACTCTTTGTTTATCAGCACAGCGTCCTGATGTACATGCGTATCAGCCTTATACGGGTATTCCAGAACTAAGGAAAGCTTATGCAGGATGGTATAAGCGTTTTTACAATGTGGATCTGTCTGTTGATGAGGTCTTACCGCTGATCGGATCAAAAGAGGGTATTCTTCATATATCCATGACATTCCTGAATGCTGGTGATGGTGTACTTGTTCCCAATCCAGGGTACCCCACCTATAAATCTGTTTCTAATTTGCTCCGGGCAAAGGTTATAGAGTATGACCTTCTGGAAGATAACGGATGGTACCCTGATTTCGATGCTTTGGAAAAGATGGATTTGTCGGGTGTAAAACTTATGTGGGTAAATTACCCTAATATGCCAACAGGTGCAAATGCAACAAGTGAACTTTTTGAAAAGCTGGTTGCATTCGGGAAAAAGCATGATATCATTATCTGTCACGATAATCCCTACAGCTTTATCTTGAATGACAAGCCAATGAGTATACTTTCAGTTCAGGGTGCAAAGGATATTTGCATAGAACTCAATTCGCTGAGCAAATCACATAACATGTCGGGCTGGCGTATGGGAATGCTTTCCTCAAATTCACAGTTTGTGAAATGGGTGCTTAAAGCAAAGAGTAATATCGACAGTGGTCAGTTTAAGCCAATGCAACTGGCAACCGTTGCAGCTCTTTCCAACTCAGATGAATGGCATGCAGAAATGAACAGAGTTTATGCAGAGCGCAGGGTTTGGGCTGAAAAAATAATGGATTTGCTCGATTGCAAGTTTGATGGAAGTCAGGTTGGCCTCTTCGTTTGGGGAAAGCTGCCGGAAAAGGCATCAGGAAGCGAAGAATTTATCAATGATATATTATATAAAGCAAATGTATTCATAACACCGGGGTTTATTTTCGGTAGTAACGGAGAAAGATTTGTACGCATTTCTTTGGGGTCATCAGCTGACCTGCTTAAAGAAGCATATAAAAGAATAGAGAATAAAATAAAAACAGACAATTAAAGAATAAAGATATGGAATTTGAATCAATTTTATTACCTGGGATAGATGCTAAAAGGCCGCTGGTTATCGCCGGTCCTTGCAGCGCTGAAACGGAAGATCAGGTAATGACTACCGCAAAACAGCTTGCTGCTGACGGGATTAAAATATTCAGAGCAGGAGTATGGAAGCCAAGAACAAAGCCGGGCGGTTTTGAAGGTGTCGGAAGTGAAGCCTTGAAATGGATGAAAGAGGCTGAAAAAGAGACAGGTATGTACACAGCCACAGAGGTTGCAACAGAAAAGCATGTTTATGAAGCTCTGAAGTATGGTATCGACCTGCTGTGGATTGGCGCACGTACGGCAGCCAACCCATTTGCCGTTCAGGAGATTGCTGATACCTTAAAAGGCGTTGATATACCGGTATTGATTAAAAACCCTGTAAACCCTGATCTGGAACTGTGGATAGGTGCACTGGAACGACTATATAATGCAGGAATAAAAAAGCTGGGTGTGATTCACCGCGGATTCAGTACAACCGATAAAACTGTTTACCGTAATCTTCCTCAATGGCATATTCCTATTGAGCTGAAGCGCAGATTCCCAACACTGCCAATTCTTTGCGATCCAAGTCATATTGGCGGTAGTCGCGATCTGATATTCAAGCTTAGTCAGCAGGCTATGGACCTGAATTATACAGGACTGATAGTAGAAACACACTGCTCGCCTGATGAGGCATGGAGCGATAAGGATCAGCAAATTACACCTGCTGCACTTAAAGATATTCTGAACAGAATAGTTATTCGTGATACTGTACAGACAACAGAAGATTTATCTGTACTGCGTGGACAAATTGATGATCTGGATAATGAACTGTTGCAGCTTCTGGCTAAGAGAATGCGTGTATCCAGAGAGATAGGTCATTACAAGCTTGAACATGATATGCCTATTTTGCAGACACAGAGATATGATCAGATTCTGACCGACCGTGCATATCAGGGAGAGAGAATGGAGATGTCGGGCGAGTTCGTAAAAAAGGTGCTTGAGGCTATTCACTCTGAATCTGTTAGACAGCAGATGGTGATTATGGAAAGGGAGAAGAAATGAAAATATTAATTCTAGGGGCTGGGAAAATGGGCTCATTCTTTGCTGATGTACTTAGCTTTGACCATGAAGTTGCTGTTCTGGATACCGATCCCAAAAAGCTGAGATTTATCTATAACACACAGAGGATGACTAATCCTGCTGATCTGAAAGAGTTTGCGCCGGAACTGGTTATAAATGCTGCAACGCTGAAATACACTATTGAGGCATTTAATAATGTGATGGATTATCTTCCTGAAAACTGTATACTAAGTGATATAGCTTCGGTGAAAACGGGACTTGAAGAGTTTTACGGTAAATGCGGCCGTCCTTTTGTTTCTACACACCCTATGTTCGGACCTACGTTTGCAAGTTTGAGTGATCTGAGTACTCAAAGTGCAATAATTATTACTGAGTCATCACATTTGGGAAAAGTGTTCTTCAGGGATCTTTATAATGGATTGAAACTAAACGTATTTGAATATTCGTTTAAGCAGCATGATGAGACAATTGCTTACTCTTTGTCTATACCGTTTGCCTCAACACTGGTATTTGCCTCTGTGATGAAGCATCAGGATGCACCGGGCACTACTTTTAAGCGACACATGAATATTGCACAGGGTTTGCTTTCGGAGGATGATTTCTTGCTTACAGAAATACTTTTCAACCCTTATACATCGGGTCAGGTTGAACAGATCCGTGAAAAGCTTAAGGAGCTGATTGATATTATAGACAATAAAGACTCTCAGCGAATGAAGGGTTTTTTGACTGAGGTCAGGAAGAATATTGAGTAATTAAAGATGACAAAATAATCTAACCACTCGGTTAGATTATTTTGTTTAATATCGTGATCTACTCAATGTAGATTCTTATAATTTTTGCATCATTAGTCGGGCGGCTTCTCTCGTCAACTGAAAGTGCTGCTATCTTATCGATAACATCCATCCCTTCTGTAACTTCACCGAAAACAGTATATTCACCATCAAGGTGATGCACTCCGCCAACTGATGAGTATGCCTCTTTAACATCTTTGGGCCATATGAATTTTCCGGGAGCTATAGCATAAAGAGAATCAACAATATTCAGCGTTGAATCCAGGAGATTATTAAATGCTTGTCTCTCGCCGAGTTTAGCCAGGCTGTCCAGTTTGCTTTTGTGCGGACTATAATATGTTCTTATAAGCTCATTTTTGATTGGAACATTTACAACCATCTCCATGGTGTCAAGTCGGCCTTCTGTATATTTTTGTCCGTGCACAATATAAATCTGAGATCCGTCGGACTTCTTTTGGGGATTTTCCTTATCTCCTTTTCTGGGAGCTGCAAGAGCTCCTTTTTTATGCACCCTGTTTTCACGGAACTCAGGCATAATTTCCATGTCTGAGCGACCGCTTCCTATCTGAATTCCTGCAGGAGCATTTCGTGAATCTTGCGCACCTCCCTGGATAACAAAGTTTTTTACCACTCTGTGGAAAAGTGTACCATCGAAATATCCCTCTTTAATCAGTTTGAGATAATGTTCACTATGTACAGGCGTATCATCATACAGAATTGCCCTCATAGTGCCGTAATTAGTTTCAATAACAATAACAGGATAGTTTGCCTGCGCTTTTAGCATGGTTGCGCCTACCAGTAAAATCAGTATTAATATATTTCTTTTCATAATAATCAGACGTTTTTTTTACCCAATTAGTTTAACCTTTTCACCAATCAGTATAATATTTATAGTGAAATCACAACACTCTTGTTAATTTGGAGCTCTTTTGTAAAGGTAGAATGCAATCCCGCTAAAAATGATATTAGGGATCCAGGCAGCAACAAAGGGACTCATATTGCCTTTTACAGCAAAAGTTGAACTTACAGTCATAAACAGTATATAAGCCATACTTAATGCCAGACCGATACCGATATTGAGGCCCATGCCACCTTTTACCTTGCGTGCTGAAAGAGAAGCACCTATTATAGTTAAGATGAAGGCAGAAAAAACCATCGCAATACGTGAATGGTATTCAATCTGGAATGGCTGTATGTTTCCCATCCCTCGTTCTTTCTGGCTCTTAATATAGTTTCGCAATTGAGGAGAGGTCATCATTTGCTGATCTGAACCGGCGATTATGAAGTCGTTTGGTACAATCTGTAGTGTGGTGTCAATAGAACTGCCGGTTGTGATTTTTTCGTGTATCCCATCAAAGTCGCGAATCTGGTAGTTGCGGATTGTCCATTTATATGCCGAATCGTAGCGTATGGACTGAGCAGTAAGCCTTGAGTCAAGTTCAAGATCATTAAAATGATCCATAGAAAAGTTATAGCCAGTGTTACTTGCCAGGTCGAAGTTGTCAAAATATACGATTGTACCCGGACCCACCTTAAACTGTATATCTCTGTCGCCGGTTTTTCTCTTTCTCGGGTCGACATAAGTTTGCTCAAATTCAATACGTGTTGCATTTGCAGGAGGGATAATAAAACTTCCGAAAACAAATGTAAAGATGGCAATAATAAAAGCGGAAATCATGTAAGGCTTCAATAATCGTCTGAAGCTGATGCCATTGGAAAGTATGGCAATGATTTCTGAGTTGTTAGCCATTTTAGATGTGAAATAGATAACAGCAAGAAAAACAAACAACGGACTGAACAGGTTGGTATAATACGGTATAAAATTGAGATAGTAGTCGAATACAATACCCTGAAAAGTAGCATTGTTTGACATGAATTTATCGATCTTTTCATTGATGTCGAATACCACTGCGATGGAAATAATCAGAGCGATCATGAAAACAAATGTTCCCAGGAACTTCTTGATTATGTACCAGTCCAGTCGACCTATTCTGAAAAAATCGTTATCTCTTTTCATTCAATATCTAATATTCACTCCAAAGGTATAAAGAATCACAGTTATTATAACCGGCGAGTCACGTTTTCCACCATACCCGGTTTCCATAGAGAAAATGTACCATCAATTATATGCTTTCTGGCCTCTTTCATAAGCCAGATATAAAAGGCCAGATTGTGAATTGATGCAATCTGCAAGCCCAGTATTTCGTTACTGTTGATAAGGTGACGAAGGTAGGCCTTGCTGTAAAGTGTATCGACATAAGAGGCGCCATCCTCCTCGATAGGTGAGAAATCGTTTTTCCATTTCTCGTTACGCATATTCATAATGCCCTGCTTTGTGAAGATCTGACCATTACGACCATTACGTGTAGGCATAATACAGTCAAACATATCCACGCCCCTTTCTATTGCTTCAAGCATATTTTCAGGTTTTCCCACACCCATCAGGTATCGTGGTTTATCTTTAGGCAGTATTTCATTAACGAGTTCAACCATTTCATACATTTTCTCTGTAGGCTCACCCACGGCAAGTCCTCCTATAGCATTACCTTCAGCACCTATGGCAGCAATATTCTCTGCAGCACGACGTCGAAGATCGGGGTACACACAACCCTGTGCTATAGGAAACAGAGATTGTTTATGTCCATAAGGACACTCAGTCTCATCGAAACGTTTAATGCACCTGTCCAGCCACCGTTCTGTAAGCTCCAGTGATTCTTTTGCATATGCATAATCCGCATCACCGGGAGTACATTCATCGAAAGCCATAATAATATCAGCACCTATTATGCGCTGGATATCAATCACCTTCTCCGGAGTGAAGAAGTGCTTTGAGCCGTCTATATGAGATCTGAATTTAGCACCCTCCTCGGTGAGTTTTCTATTTTCTGAAAGAGAGAATACCTGAAAACCACCACTGTCAGTCAGCATCGGTTTGTTCCAGCTGTTAAATTTGTGCAGACCGCCTGCACCTTTGATTATATCGAGCCCAGGCCTCAGATAGAGATGATAAGTGTTGCCAAGGATAATCTCGGCTCCGATATCTTCTTTCAGTTCGTTGATATGTACGGCTTTTACACTGCCGACTGTACCAACAGGCATGAAGACAGGAGTCTCTATTTCACCATGGTCGGTTTTAATAAGTCCCGCTCTCGCACTCGATTTTGAGTCTGTATGAATTAATTGGAAATCCAATTCGCTTATTTTGTGTTGAGTTTAAATGGCAAAGATAAAGTTTTTGACGTTACAAATAGAATAGTAACCATTTAAAAATATGCAATGAGTTAGCTTGAATTAGTGAATAGTAGAATAAAATGCTATTTTTGTCAACAGTTACATTTTAAAATCACTTATTACTTCGTTGTTTTTTACAACGTACATAAACATAGTTAATTATTATGGAAAATAAACCGGAACTAATGACTAGAAAGCCTGATTGGCTGAAAATTTCACTCCCTCAGGGAAAAGAGTACCTTAACGTTAAAGATGTTATAGCAAGAAAAAAACTACATACAATTTGTGTAAGCGGCAAATGTCCGAATATGTCGGAATGCTGGGGTCGCGGTACAGCTACATTTATGATTCTAGGAGATATCTGCACACGTGCATGCAGGTTTTGTTCAGTAAAGACCGGGAGTCCGCAGGGAATTGTTGACTGGGATGAACCGGATCGACTGGCAGAGAGTATTAAGAAGATGAATCTGAAACACGCGGTGCTTACGAGTGTTGACAGGGACGATTTACCGGATGGAGGTGCAGGTTTCTGGGCAACAACAGTAAAACGTGTTAAGGAGGTTAATCCGGAACTGACAATTGAAACGCTGATTCCCGATTTTAACGGTATTGAGGAATATATTAATCTGGTGATTGACTCAGGCCCAAATATAGTATCGCATAATATGGAAACGGTGAGAAGGCTTACACCAAAAATTCGCAGCAGGGCAAAGTATGATACCAGTCTGAAGACACTGGAGACAATTGCAAAAAGTGGAAAAGCAAAGCCTAAATCGGGCATTATGGTTGGTCTGGGTGAAAATGAAGACGAGGTAATCCAGACTATGGATGATCTTATCAGTGTTGGATGTAAAGTTCTTACTATAGGACAGTACCTGCAGCCAACCAAAAAGCATCTGACAGTTAAAGAGTTTGTCAAGCCTGCACAGTTTAATAAATACAGGGAAATAGGACTGGAAAAGGGCTTTCAGTTTGTAGAAAGTGGTCCTCTTGTTCGTTCATCTTATCATGCTGAAAAGCATATTTGAATAAATCGGAGTATCAGTAAGAAGATTATACAAAAAATTGAGTAAATCTAAAGCAATATTTTAGTGGAGGACCTGACAAATGTAATGAAGAGGATCGAATTTCAGGATCTTGGACGAATACGTTATAAAGAGGCGTGGGATTACCAGCAGAAGCTCTTTGATTCAGTTATCAAAGAGAAAACTGAAAAAAGAAGCAAGCCGGCAATTGGAGTTATCCCTAACGATAGCCTGAAACAATATCTTCTTTTCTGTGAGCATGAGCATGTATTCACCATAGGTAAAAGTGGCAACAGGCAAAATCTGCTAATAGCGAGAGCCGTGTGTGATAGTCAGAATATCGACCTCCATGAAATTGACCGTGGCGGTGATATAACATATCATGGCCCCGGTCAGTTAGTTGCTTACCCTATTATTGACCTTGAGGAATACAGGATTGGTATAAAAAGCTATATCTCCATGCTGGAAGATGTTGTGATAAATACCTTGAAGCATTTCGGCATTAATGGTGAGAAAGATGATAAAGCCATGGGGGTATGGATTGATGCAAAGGATCCTGCAAATGCACGTAAGATATGTGCTATTGGAGTCAAAGCCAGCAGGTTTGTTACCATGCATGGTCTTGCCCTTAATGTTAATACCGATCTGTCATATTTTAATTATATCAATCCTTGCGGATTTACCGACAGAGGAGTTACTTCGATTGAAAAAGAGCTTAACGGAGCAGTTGATATGAAAGATGTTTCTAAAAGAATGAAAGATGCTTTTGCTGAAGTATTTGGTATGGAATACTGATATGTTTTAACTTAAACTTTTTTAACCACAAATGTTTATAAAACCGCTTTAACATTCCTAAATTTGTATTTCGTGAAACAGACATCCATTTAACAATTAATTTTATGAGCCAAACAGTTGATATTAAAGAGTTGAACGAAAGAATTGAACAAAAAAGTGCCTTTGTGCAGACGCTGGTAACCGGGATGAACAGAGTTATAGTTGGGCAAAAACATCTTGTTGAATCACTGTTGATAGGTTTACTGTCTGACGGTCATATTCTTCTGGAAGGTGTGCCCGGATTGGCGAAAACACTGGCAATCAAAACGCTGGCTCAGCTTATTGATGCTAAATACAGCCGCATTCAATTTACTCCCGACCTTCTGCCTGCCGACGTTATCGGAACAATGATATACAGTCAGCGCAAAGAGGAGTTCCTGGTTAAACATGGACCTGTATTTGCGAATTTCGTTCTTGCTGACGAGATTAACCGTGCTCCCGCAAAAGTGCAGAGTGCTCTTCTTGAAGCTATGCAGGAACGAAATGTAACGATAGGTGAACAAACATATAAGCTACCAAATCCATTTCTGGTGATGGCTACCCAAAACCCTATAGAGCAGGAAGGAACATATCCCTTGCCTGAAGCTCAGGTTGACCGTTTCATGCTCAAAGTAGTTATATCATATCCAACAAAAGAAGAGGAGAAGCAGATTATCCAGCGAAATATATTTGAGCCGATAACAACGAATGGGGCTGTTGTCTCCGCTCAAGAGATACTGGATGCACGTAAAGTTGTTCGTGAGGTTTATATTGATGAAAAAATTAGCAAATATATTGTTGATATTGTATTTGCAACCCGTTTCCCTGATCAGTACGGCATGCCGGATTTAAAAGATATGATAGAGTTTGGTGCATCTCCGCGCGCATCTATTAACCTGGCTCTTGCTGCCAGAGCATTTGCCTTTATCAAGAGACGCGGGTATGTAATTCCCGAGGATATTCGTGCTGTCTGCCATGATGTGCTGCGCCATCGTATTGGATTAACATACGAGGCAGAGGCAAACAATTTAACCTCTGAAGAGATTATCAGCGAAATACTTAATAAAGTTGAGGTGCCTTAATCTTACAAGAGCATAAGGGTATAGATGGAAACTACTGATTTACTTAAAAAGGTACGGCATATCGAGATAAAAGCGCGTGGTCTCTCCCGGAATATTTTCGCGGGTGAATATCACTCAGCCTTTAAAGGGAGAGGTATGGCATTTTCCGAAGTCAGGGAATATCAGTTCGGCGATGACCTGAGAGATATAGACTGGAATGTGACTGCCCGCTATAATAAGCCCTTTGTTAAAATATTTGAGGAAGAGCGTGAGCTTACAGTGATGCTGATGATTGATGTGTCGGAGAGTCTGGGCTTTGGCTCCAAGTCGGTCCTGAAGCGCGATATGGTAGCCGAGATATCTGCCACACTCGCTTTCTCAGCTATACAGAACAATGATAAAATAGGTGTAATCTTTTTCTCTGATAAAGTTGAGAAGTTTATACCTCCTAAAAAAGGAAAGAAGCATATACTTTTTATTATACGTGAGATTCTGGGATTTGAACCGGAAAGTTCCGGAACTGACCTTAACATGGTAATAAGATACATGACAAATGCAATCAAGAAAAGGTGTACAGCATTTCTGATCTCGGACTTTATTGATTCAGACGATTATAATAAGGCTTTACAGATTGCAAACAATAAGCATGATATTGTAGCCATACAGGTGTATGATGAATTAAGTACTAATCTGCAGTCTGTTGGGCTAATGAAAGTGAGAGACCCGGAAACAGGCGGTGAGAAATGGATTGATACATCTTCCAGGAAAGTCAGAAATGCATACCGCACTTGGTGGGAAAATATGCAGAATAATAAGAATTTGGCTTTCAGACAGAGTGGTGTAGATAATATATCAGTTTCTACAGAGAGTGATTATGTTAAATCGTTACTTCAACTTTTCCAACAAAGAAGAAAACATTGATTAAGAAAAAACTACATAATATATTTGCGCGAGGCATGATACTGATAGCCTTATATATGCTGTCTGTTATTCCCGTTGCAGCTCAGAAAGCATCTGCGCATGCTACTATACAGCCAACCGAGATTATGATTGGTGAACAGGCATTGATTAATGTTAAAGTGATTTCACCTAAAGATAAAATAATCTCGTTTCCTGTTTACGATAGTGAGATTGTACCGGGAGTTGAGGTGATTGCAATGCTTCCCCCCGACACATTGATAGAGAATAATGTGATGACACTTAATTTTAAATATGTTGTCACTTCTTTTGATTCTACTCTCTACCATGTTCCTTTTATCCCTGTTTTTGATGGAACAGATACTGTATATTCAAACTCATTCGGACTTAAGGTTACTTCTCCTGAATTATCAGACTCGACTCTTTCATATTTGGAGAAAATAAACAGTGGAGTGACAGACTCTATTGACTTTGAACAACTTCAGCTGCATGATATCAAACCGGTTCAAAAAGCTCCTTTTGTGTGGACTGACTATTTGTGGATTTTGTGGCTGGTGCTGGGTATTGCTTTTATACTTGCTCTGATCGGTTTGGTTATATATCTGATATTAAAGAAAAAGAGAAAAGGTTATGTCTTTAAACCACCTGTAGTTCAGCCGGCGCATGTAAGGGCTATTAATGAACTGGATAAGCTGAAAGCCGAAAAGATATGGCAACAGGGTCGTGAAAAGGAATTTTACAGCAAACTTACCGATATTCTCAGACACTATATTTATGAGAGAGAGGGAGTCAACGCTATGGAGATGACTTCAGGTGAGATACTTAATGAGGTGAGAAAACTGCAAGAAGTTGACTCGGTTTATGATAACCTGAAACAGATACTGTCTACTTCAGATCTTGTTAAGTTTGCAAAATATAAGCCTTATCCAGACGAAAACGATTTGAGTTTGGTTAATGCCTACTTCTTTGTGAATCAGACCAGGGAGCCGGATCCCATTCCCAATAAAGAGGAGTTGGAAAAGGAATTAGATAATATAGACAAATTAAACACAACGAAATGATTTTTCTGCATCCTGAATATCTATGGTTATTATTGCTGCTTATCCCTTTGATAGTGTGGTATATAGTACGGTTGTCTAAGATGCAGGCGTCGTTTAAACTGGCATCTATAAATGCATTCAAGGGAGTGAAGCCGGGTCTTAAGGTATATATGCGGCACTTGCCTTTTGTGATGAGGGTAGTTTCGATAGCTCTTATAATTGTGGTAATTGCACGTCCGCAGTCAGTTAACAGCTGGGAGGAGACAGAATCACAGGGGATAGATATAGTGCTTGCACTTGATGTTTCGGGATCTATGTTGTCACAGGATCTGCAGCCTGACCGCTTACAGGCGGCCAAGAAAGTTGCAGCGGAATTTGTTACAGACCGTAAGAATGATAATATAGGATTAGTTGTTTTTGCAGGAGAGAGTTTTACTCAATGTCCGCTAACGACAGATCACTCAGTATTGCTTAACTTGCTTAATGAGATAGAGTTCGGACTGATTGAAGATGGTACGGCAATCGGGCTGGGACTGGCGACTTCAGTAAACCGTCTCAAAGACAGTGAATCGCAGTCGCGTGTTGTAATTCTTCTTACAGACGGAACGAACAACAGGGGGCAGATTGCACCACTTACTGCAGCCGATATGGCTCGCTCATATGGAATCAGGGTTTACACGGTTGGTGTTGGAACAACAGGTATGGCTCCCACGCCGGTACAGACACCATTTGGTGTAAGAATGCAGAATCTGCCTGTTGATATAGATGAGAAAACGCTTACTGAAATTGCCGCTATGACAGGCGGGCAATATTTCAGGGCTCAGGATACAGAAGGACTCAGACAGGTTTACGAAGAGATTGATGAGATGGAGAGATACCTTATCAGTGTGCAGAATGTAACACAGCGGCAAGAGTTGTTTCTTCCGTTTGCTCTTGCAGCAATGGCTCTGATATTGCTTGAATTGCTGCTGCGCAGAACCTGGTTGAGGAATATTCCTTAATTGATAAAAATATAGTTATGTTTAGATTCGGAAATCCGGAATACCTTTGGTTGTTTATAATAATGCCAATATTACTGGTATTATATATCTACCTGAACATCAGAAAGCGAAAGGATGTACAGAAAATGGGTACATTGTCAACGCTAAAGAAGATGATGCCGGAGCTATCTCTTAAACGTTCTTATCTTAAATTTTGGCTGATCTTTGCAGCATTATGTGTGGGAATAATTATGCTGGCAAGACCTCAATTCGGAACAAAAGTAGAGACGGTTGAGAAAGAGGGAATAGAATTAGTTATTGCAATTGATGTTTCCAATTCAATGCTGGCTGAGGATGTGTCGCCAAACAGACTGGAGCGTGCTAAACAAATTTTATCAAGACTAATAGATGTTCGTGCAAATGATAAGGTGGGACTTATAGTATTCGCCGGAGAGGCATATATTCAGATGCCGTTGACTTCTGATACTCAATCAGCAAAAATATTTTTAAATACAATTGATCCCAGTCTGGTTCCAATTCAGGGTACAGCAATAGGGCAGGCAATAAGTCTGGGCATGAGCTCTTTCTCTAGCGATCAGGAAGTCAGCAAAGCCATGATTATTATTACTGATGGTGAAGATCATGAAGGTAATGCCGCAGGGATTGCTGCTGATGCTGCAAAGGCCGGGATTCAAATAAATATCATCGGGATAGGCTCTCCTGATGGATCTCCTTTGCCTTCAAATGAATATGGGAGTAACTTTATGACAGATAACGAAGGTAATGTCGTTGTATCAAGGTTAAATGAACAGATGGGTATGGAAATAGCACAGAGCGGGCAAGGATTATATGTTCGTGCTGATAATTCCAACAGAGCTGTTCAGGCACTTGTTGCACAGCTTGATGAATTAGAGACAACCACTTCATCGAGTTTGTCATATTCAGAATATGATGAGAAATTTACTGTTTTTGCATGGATTTTACTTGTTATACTAGTTATCGAGATTCTTATATATGATAAGAAGAATCCGATATTCCGTAATGTAAGAATCTTTGAATAAAATTGATATACAGACAAAGACAATGCGATTTAATTCTAAATATATTTTAGTCTTTCTACTTCTGATGTTGATGTCAGTGACGGTTTCAGCACAGAAAGATGTGCGCAAAAATATTCGTAAAGGTAATAAAGAGTATAAGGAACAAAAGTTCTCAGAAGCAGCTGATTATTACGGAAGAGCTGTTGAAGGCAATCCTAACTCTAAAGAGGCAAACTATAATCTTGGCAACACGTTATACAGACAAAAAGAGTGGGATAGGGCAATTGAACAGTATAATCAATCTAACGCACTTGAGCAGGAGAATCCATTAAGAGTCTCAGAGGGTATGCATAACATAGGAAATTCAATGCTCCGTAAGAAACAGCTTAAGGAGTCTATGGAAGCTTATAAAATGGCGTTGAGGCTGAATCCTGGAGATGAAGAAACGCGTTATAATTTAGCTGTTGTGCAGAAAATGATTCAGGATGAAGAACAGCAAAGTGATGGCGAAGATGATCAGGAACAACAAGATCAGGAGCAGGATCAGCAGCAGAATCAGCAAAATCAACCACAGCCTCCTCAGGATCAGCAAAAAAAGCCTGAGCAGCCCGAAGAGCCTGAACAGATGTCGCGTGACAACGCACGCCAACTTTTGCAGGCTATAGAACAGGATGAGCGTGAGACACAGGAGAAGGTGCAGCAGATAAAAGCTCAGGAGAGGGAAGAGCAGGCTGAGGATAACAGGCGAAGGAATAAAAACTGGTAAGATATTTGGTAATGATGATCAATAAAAAGCGGAACATATATTTAAATCTTATTCTCCTGATCATACTACTTTCAGGAAGTATAGCTGTTTCTGAAGCTCAGGTATCTTTCAAAGCTTCAGCACCTGCATCGGTTGTTGAGGGTGAGCAATTCAGACTTAGTTATGTATTGAATCAGGAAGGAAAAGATTTGCGTTTACCTGATTTACCTGATTTTGATATACTGTTTGGGCCAAGTACGTCCACCAGCTTTAGTCAGAGAACCATAAACGGGAAAACTACATCTGAGAGATCTGTAACTTATACTTATATATTAGTCCCAAAAACTACCGGTACATTTACTATACCACCTGCTTCTATAACAGTAGATGGGGGCAACTATCAGTCGAACTCAATAAAAGTAGAGGTCTTACCTCCTGATGAAACAGCTGCACGGGGCTCTAAGGGCGGATCTTCATCGGGAACGGCAACTGTATCCGAAAATGATGCATTTATAAGAGCTATAGTCTCTAAGAATAATCCTTATGAACAGGAGGGGTTCACAGTCACTTTCCGGTTATACACTACTCTTAATATAGTTAATTTCGGCAGGATCCAATTTCCTGAGTTTGAGGGTTTCATGGTTGAAGAGGTCGATGTGCCTGTTAACCAGCAGCTGCAAATGGAGAGGTATAACGGTAGGAACTACTACACAGCAGATCTTCGTAAAACTCTACTTTTTCCTCAACGTTCAGGTCAGATTACAATACCTGCAGGAAGGCTTGAGATGGTGTTTTCTGTACCGTCAGGAAGAAATGTAACTACTTTCTTCGGGTCGCAGGAACTTATGGTTGATGTAAACAAAGCACTTGCTACAAATCCGGTTGTTATTAATGTAAGACCTTTGCCTGCTAACCGTCCCGATAGTTATGCAAATGCTGTTGGAACATTTACAATGAAACCTAATATAAATTCTACACAGCTTAGAGCTAATGAGGCAATTTCGTTGAGACTTGAGATTTCGGGTACCGGGAATATGAAACTGATAAGCAACCCCGAAGTTGATTTCCCAAGTAATTTTGAGGTTTATGATCCTACAGTTGCAAATGCACTCAATGTTACAACCAATGGTTTAACCGGTATAAGAACCATCGAATATATGGCAATTCCACGTTATGAGGGTAGCTACACGATTCCACCCATAAAGTTTACCTATTTCGATCTCAATACAAATTCATATAAAACTCTTACTACATCAGAATACAATCTGCAAGTAGCGAAAGGTGAACCGGGAACCATCTCGTCAAGTAATTTTGTAAATCAACAGGATGTCGCGGTAGAGCAGGATATTCGGTTTTTGAAGACCGGAGAATTAAATTATCATTCAATAAGTAATTTCTTTGTGGGTTCACTTAGCTACTGGTTATGGTATATTATCCCGTTAGTATTGCTTATCGTTATATTTTCTGTCAACAGAAAACAGGCCCGTGAGAATGCGAATGTTGCTCTTATGCGTAACAGGAAGGCAAACAAAATGGCAATAAAGAGGTTGAAACTTGCTGAGAAGTATCTTAAAGAACAAAATAAGGAGAATTTTTATGATGAAGTCCTCAGGGCTATCTGGGGATATTTTAGCGATAAACTCTCTATACCGGTAGCTAATCTTTCCAAGAATAATATTGAGGCTGAACTATCGAAAAATGGAATAGGTGATGAGCTAATATCCAAGTTTATGAAAATACTTGATACATGTGAGTTTGCACGTTATGCTCCTGCAGAAAGTGATGCCGAGATGGATAGTGTTTATAATAGCACTGTTGATGCTATAGGTGAAATGGAAAACAGACTCAAGAAAAAGAAATAGTATGAAGTTGATAAAATACATATCTGTTTTGTTTATTGCAACATTTTTTACTTTGCAGGTTTCCGGTCAAGATGCTACCGGTTCTATATCGCAGGAGGATTTATCTGTTGCTGAGAATCAATTTTTACCTCAGGATGATGTTATTCAGTATGAGGAGGAACCGGGTTTGGCCGGTATGGCTTCAAGCGCATATAGAAATCAGGATTTCAAGCGAAGCATAGAGCTTTACGAAGAGGCTGTAAGCCTGGGGCTTAAAGAAAACAAGATATCATCGCAGTTATATTATAATCTCGGGAATGCATATTTCAGGGATAACCAGTTAGGTAAGGCTATTCTCAATTATGAAAGAGCACTTTTGCTGGATCCTGGCGATGGTGATATAAGGCATAATCTTCGTTTTGCAAATAACAGGATTGTTGACAGGATTGCCACATCTGGTAATCTATTTCTAATAAACTGGTTTAACTCAGTTCGTAATCTTTTCAGCTCAAATGTTTGGGCTACAATAGCTATTGTTTTATTTATACTTTTTTTATTGTCTATAGCTGTTTACCTTTTTGTAAGAATACTTTGGGCAAGAAAAACAGCCTTTTATTCAGGTATTGTTCTGTTCATCTTTATGATTATTGCCAATACATTCTCATTCAGTCAGAAGAAAGAACGTTTGCGCGGTGATTCAGGAATTGTAATGGTTGGCGCAGCAGCAGTTAATGCTTCGCCTGATCTTAACAGTAACCAGTTGTTTGAACTTCATGAAGGGACAAAAGTGAAGATAAGAAACAGCGATGGTAACTGGTATGAGGTTGAGATAGCTAATGGCAGTGTGGGATGGACTTTTGAAGAGAACATAGAGATAATTTAAACATATATAAGGTTCTATGAAAGATGCTGTAGAGTCATTATTACCACTTGAACGTAACCTTTTTTTTGCACTTAACGGAAGCGATTCTCTGTATCTCGATAATGTCATGTGGACATTAAGCGGCAGGTTTGTCTGGATACCACTTTTCCTTTTTATCCTTTTTGTTTTTTTTTATAAGATCAAGTGGAAAGGAGCTGCTTTAGTTGCTGTTTTCTTTATTCTGGTCTTTGTTTTAAGTGATCAGGTTTCATCATCGCTTTTTAAGCCTCTTTTTGAGCGATTCAGACCTACACATCATCCCGATTTTATGAACTTGGTTGATGTCGTAAACAACTATAGAGGGGGGAGATTTGGATTCATCTCCAGTCATGCAACAAATGCTTTTGGATTAGCTGTGTTTTTAATTTTAATTTTTAAAAACAGATTAATTACACTAAGCACATTAATCTGGGCAACTCTAAATAGTTATACCCGTATATATCTGGGAGTTCATTTTATTTCAGACGTACTTGCCGGAGCAGTTGTTGGAACAATGCTTGCAATCATCTTGTTTGCTGTTTATACCTTAACATATAAAACACCTGTAAACACTCTATTTCATACTGGTGATAAAGTAGTGTACAGCAGTAAACATGCAAAGTATCTCTCCCTATTTATAATGATCTATATCATCCTGTTGATCATTTTTAGTCCTGTTTTAGCAACATTACCACATTGATTAATGTTATATTATTAGTGATGAAACAATTTTGAAATAATTTCTTTGAATAGTTTGGAATATCTTATTTTTTGAGTAAGTTTAGGGCATATTATTAATACAAATGAATTTTCAACATAAAAATAATTGGCCATGGCAAGAACAATCTCATTTAACGATTTAAGAGAACTGAAAGACAAACTCCCCGATGGTAGTATCCGTCAAATAGCAACGGAGTTGGATATGCAACCTGAAACCGTAAGAAACTATTTTGGCGGATACAATTATAAAGAGGGTAAGAGTGTAGGAATACATATAGAACCCGGTCCTGATGGTGGTATTGTTGTTCTCGACGATACCTTGATTTTTGATAAGGCCTTGAAGATTTTGGGGCTTACAGATTATCCGGAACCTGAATTGGTTGACACTGATCAGGCAGAACAGGCGGAATGAAAAGCAGTGAACCCAATAATTGATTGTTAAAATGCTAATTATTGGGTTTTTTATACAATTATATTAACCCTTACATCTGTAGGTAAACACCTTTGGATGTCACAAATAGCTTATGTATGAAAAAAGAGATTATAAACAGCGATTCTCACGATGAAAAGCTTGTAACAGTAGCTATACATACGTATGAAAAAGCACAAATATTAAAATCTATACTTGAGTCGGAAGGCATACCAACTGTCATACACGGCATAAATCTTATTGAATCTACTATTGCAGGTAGTGTAAGGGTAAGGATCAACGAGAGTGATCTTCCAAATGCATTACGTGTTATTGAGCAAGTTGATTTTACCTCATATGTTTCAAAATCAGAAGATGAGGAGGAAGAACCAAAACGATTCATCAGGGAGGTGTTGATTCCTGTCGACTTCTCAGATTATTCTCTTATGGCATGTGAGTTTGGTTTTCGACTTGCAGATGATTTAAACTGCAATGTAAAATTAATGCATGCTTTCTTTACACCATTTTATCCCGCTTCAATTCCTTTTGGAGATTCATTCACCTTGCAGGCTGCAGATAAAGATGTTTATCAGGATATAAAAAAGAATACTGAATTAGAGATGAATAATCTCATTAAAAGGGTAAAGGATAATATCTCGAAAGGTACTTTTCCAAATGTATCTTTTACTTCTACACTGGTTGAAGGGCTTCCTGAGGAAGAAATAATATCTTATTCGAAGAAAATGAAGCCGACTGCAATTGTGATGGGTACAAGAGGTAAAAATGCAAAGGATCTTGATCTTATTGGAAGTGTAACTGCTGAAGTAATGGATGGATGCAAAACTCCAATTTTTGCAGTGCCTGAAGATTCAAAAGTGCGCAATTTGACAGAGATCAAAAGAGTGGTTTTTCTTACAAACTTTCAGGAAAGGGAATTTAAAGCCCTTGACATTATGATGAACCTTCTTAAACCTTATCAAATCGAAATCATATTAGCTCATATTGCAAAGAAAGAAGATGTTTGGAATGAGATTAAATTATCAGGATTTCAAAACAGGCTTTCTGAATTGTACCCGATGCTTAAGATAGGTTATATGCTAATTGACCAGTCAGTAAGCTTGGAAGTTACACTCGAGAAGTATGTAAAGGATAACAGCATTGATATGATTTCATTATCAAGTTCAAGAAGAAATATATTTGCAAGGATGTTCAATCCCGGAATTGCCCGTAAGATGTTATTCCATTCAAATACTCCGTTACTTGTAATAAAGGGAATGTAGTAAACTTTATTTTAATTGCAGAAAATGGTACTTGATAGTTTGGTACAAGTTATTGTTAAAAATAAAAAGGGTCGCAAGTAAATCTTGAGACCCTTTTTGTGAGTTGTAATAATCTTTTTATTGTATTCCCAAGCGGGTTTTTACTTCCTGAGTTATATTAATTGCAGTAGGATGAGTGTATACGATTGGAGATTGCATGTTTGATACATCAAATACAAAAGTATAGTTATTGGCTGCACCTATAGCCTGTATTGCATCAGATATTTTCTGGTTTACAGGACCTAGAAGTTGTTGTTGTAGCTGATCCATTTCCTGCTGGCTGTTCTGCAGAAACATTTGATACCTTTGCTGTATTGACTGCAATTGTGCCATCTGGTCCTGCTTTAGAGCATCAGAAGCAGTAGCAGAATTAGCTTCAAACTCTTCAGCTTTCTTGTTGTATTCTTCTATTAATGCTTGTCCGTTCTTAGTGATTTGTTCTTGTTTTTCTGTTAGTTGTGTTTCGATACCGGATAATTCAGGCATAGCGGCAAAGACCTCTTGAGAGTTTATGTACGCTAGTTTCAAATCTTGTGCTACAAGCGCTATGGGAGCAAGTGCAATAAAAAAGATTAATAATTTCTTTAACATGATAGTTATTTTATAATTTATGATTTATAATTCAAAAAAATTGGATACAAAGATAGTGATTAAATTCTAATAGCCTAACCTTGAAAGCACTTCGTCACTTATGTCAATTTCAGGTGTAGCGAAAATAATTGAAGTGGCGGTTGATCTATCGATAACAACAGCGTATCCGTAATCTGCTGAAATCTCTTTTACCGCCTCATAAATATTGTCCTGGATTGGTTTAATGAGTCTTTCCTGATTTTTAAACAATTCTCCTTCAGGACCAAAATATTGATTTCTCAATTCCTGAATTGCATTTTCTTTTGCTACAATCTGATTCTCGCGTTTGGTTTTCTCCTCACCGGAAAGAAAAGTAAGATCGGATTGATACTTCTTATACATGGCATTCACCTCTTCAACTTCAGCATCAACAACTGCCTGCCACTCTTTAGACATGGCTTCCAGTTGTTCATTTGCGTTTTCGTATGCCGGAATTCTTTTTAATATATATTCCATATCGATCAGTGCGTACTGTTGAGCCATACCGCTGCTGATACCTAACGCCAAGAATAAACCTATAAATAAAACTGTTTTTTTCATACTCTGTTTTTTTAATCTGTTTATAATGACAGTAAAAACTCGTAAACGTTTACAGAACCCTCTGTAATTTATGTTAAAGATATTAGAACTCTTGTCCGATAATAAAGTGGAACTGGCTTCCTCCTCTGTCTCTGAATCCTGAAGTGCCATAGACAGTATCAAATCCGTATGCCCAGTCGATACCCATTAATCCAATCATAGGTAAGAAAATTCTCACACCTGCACCAGCAGAGCGTTTCAAGTCGAAAGGGTTTATCTCATTCAGTTTCATCCAGGCATTACCTGCTTCAAGAAAAGCAACACCGTAGATAGTTGAATTAGGTTCAAGAATAAACGGATAACGTAATTCAAGTCCCAGACGAGTATATGCCCTTGCCTGCATTGCAATTGAGTTGTTTTCGTATCCTCTCAATGCAACTGTTTCTGTTGCAAAACTGCTGGTATATCCGGTCATACCGTCACCACCCACATCAAATGTCTCAAAAGATGTCAGTTTATCCTTGTTGTAATGCCCCAGTATTCCGAATTCTGCTCTTGTTGCAATAACAGGAGTTCTGGTTACTGTTAACGGTGTAAGTGGTGTATATGTACGCATTTTTAGTTTCCACTTATGATATTCATTCCATTTATGTTTAGCAGGATCATTGTTTGCCATTTTGCTGTAATCCTTGCCATCCCATAAAGAGAACGGAGGAGTGGCACTTACACTTAAAGTGAATTCGGATCCTGTTCTGGTATAAATAGGATTGTCTATTGATGTACGTGATAATGTTAATCCAAGTGTAATACTATTGCTCACCCCGGTTGAAAAATCAAAACGGTTTAATGTCCAGTTCTTCAGTCCATACCTTTGATAACCTAGAGTTGCCATAAACTGGAAATAGTCATCAGGCCATTCAAGTCGTTTACCATATCCGATTGATGCACCAAATATATTGAAAACCTGATCCGGGTCGGCTGCATATTCTGCCAGGTCCTGATATCCGCCGCCATATCCGCCATATCCACCGTAACCGCCGTAGCCTCCATATCCACCATATCCCGGGTAGCCGCCATAACCGCCATAACCCATACCGGGATATCCTCCCATGCCGTACATGTAAGGATTAGTATTCTGTCGGTAGTAGTCGCTATTTAATCCGGTATATCGTGAATAGTACGCATTCACAGAGAAATGGTTAGGCCTTTTACCTCCAAACCATGGTTCAGTAAACTGGAATTGATATGATTGATAATACCTTCCGTTGGTTTGTGCACTCAATACAAGTGTCTGCCCATCACCCTGAGGGATAATTCCTCTGTGCATTGATGGGTTAAGCATATTTCTGAGAGAAAAGTTGTTCAGGCGCAGACTAAGCTTACCTACGAGACCCGTAACACCCCAACCGGCAGAAAACTCAATCTGGTCGTTTCCTTTGGATGTAAGAGGATATGTTATATCAACTGTACCATCTTCAGGGTTAGGGCTGATGCCCTGACCTATATCAGCTGAAAGTGCTTCAGGGTCGAAATGGCCTGTCTGTGCAATTTCACGAACCGACCTCAGCAGGTCATCCTTACTGAAAACAGCACCCGGTTTTGTTCTTAACTCACGACGGATAACATCTTCGTAAAGACGATCATTACCTTGAATTATAACACGTTTTATTGTTGCTTTTGGACCTTCTACAACTCGCAGTTCAAGATCGATTGAGTCATTCTCAATATTTATTTCTATAGGGTCGATATTTGAAAATAGGTAGCCATTATTCTGGTAAAGATTAATTACCGCATCTTCGTCAACAATTAGTCTTTCCTGTAGCTTCTTCTGATTATAAATATCACCTGAAGTCATATTTAGCACCTGTGAGAGTTGGGCTGATGGATACTGAGTGTTACCAATCCAGTTGATAGAGCGAATATGATAAAGAGGTCCCTCTTCCACTAGGATGTCTATATTAACTGTTTTCTCATCAAATTTATAGACAGTGTCTTTCAAAATTTCAGCATCGCGATATCCCTCCTCATGATATTTACCTAGAAGATTTTTTTTATCTTCTACGTAAAGATCTTCTACAAACTTCTTGGCACGGAATATATTCCATAGTTTACCTTTCTCGTTTGTCTTTTTCATTGCTCTCTTTAAGGTTCGGTCCGAAAGAGATTCATTTCCTGCAATGCTGATATTATTAACCTTTAGTTTCTCTTTTTTGTCTACAATAATTTCGAGAACAACCTGGTTTTTACCAGTGGTGTCGGGGTGTTGAACAAGTCTGACTTCAGCATCCCCAAACCCTTTTTCATCGTAGAAGTTTTTGATTAAAATCTCTGCTCTGTCGATCTGAGGAGGGGTAATCTGATTTCCTTTTACGAATCCTATCTTTTCTTCAATATCATCCTGTTCACTTTTTTTCATTCCGGTATAACGGATGTCTGTGACTCTTGGACGATCAGTAAGGCGTATTTCCAGCCATACACTATCACCCTCAATTTTATTCTGTAGTATTTTAACATCAGAGAAAAGCCCTTGTCTCCAAAATCTCTTTAGTGCGTTTGTTATATCATCTCCCGGGATTTGTATTTCCTGTCCTTTAGATAATCCTGCAAAATTGATAAGTACAAACTCCTGTCCGGCATACATTGTTTCCTCTACACCAGTTACTATAATATCAGCAATGTGATATGTTTTAGGTGGTGATGTATAATTCACAGTCAGATCGCCCGATTCATTCCGGGGAATTGAATCGTTGGTTTGAGCCAATAATACCGTCTGTGAAAGTATTATTAATAGCAGAAGTAAATTAAGTATTCTCTTCAACATTATGATATTTTCTTTTCTCTTACTGTTCTTTGTCAGGTTTTGACTCAACATTATTAAATTCTATCTGTTCACTGATTTTGCCGAATCTTCTTTCACGGCCCTGAAAATCAATTATTGCTTCATAAAGGTCTTTTTCTCCGAAATCAGGCCAGTAAACCTCAGTAAAGAAAAACTCCGCATAAGCACATTGCCATAGTAAAAAATTGCTTATTCGTTGTTCTCCCCCTGTACGGATTAATAAATCGGGATCGGGTATTCCACGAGTTGTAAGGTACATACTTATGGTTTCTTCACTTATATCGTCTTTACTTAAAACTCCATTTACAACATCTTCTGTAATTCTCTTGGTCGCTTCTGTGAGCTCCCATTTTGAAGAATAACTTAGTGCAATATTTAGTGTAATACGTGTTCCTTTTTCAGTCTGACGGATACACTCTGTAAGGGCAGTACGTGCATATTCAGGCAAACGCGCCATATCACCAATACAGGTAATTTTAACACCATTTTTTTTAAGCTTTTCAGTTTCCTCACTTATGGCATAAACCATAAGATCCATAAGCCCGTTGACCTCCTCTGCAGGCCGGTTCCAGTTTTCAGTCGAGAAGGCATAAAGTGTCAGATATTGCACTGAAGCCTTTGATGCGGCTTCAACTACACGGCTTATAGCCCTGACTCCCTCTTTGTGCCCTTCACCTCTTTCAAATCCTTTGTTAGTGGCCCATCTTCCATTACCATCCATTATAATGGCAATATGTTTAGGAAGGCGGTCTTGATCTATATAGTCTAATAGCGACATTTTATAACGTCTATATTGTTACATTCTATGACAAGGGTCAGTGCGTGAGCTGAACTCCCAAGTCAGGAAAATCATAGTTAATGAATACCAATCCTTATTCTTTAGTATACTGCTTCTGATATCATATGGATTGTCCATGACATCGAAATGATCTGCAAATAGTTTCCTCATTGAGAACTCGAGCCCTATATTTATCCTGTTTCTTACTTTATACTTAAACCCAATCCCTAATGGCATATTAATACCAAAAAAACTGTTTTCTCCGGATGCATGCGTTAAGCCGGCACCTGCAAAAACGTAGGGTGAATATGGCTTTGTCCCGATATATGAGTACTTATCACTATAGGGTAAAAAGTTAAATTCAACCTGAGTTCCCAGTTCCTTGAAGGAGCGACTGAAACCTCTGTCCTGATCAATAGGAAAAATATAGCCTGAATCCTTGTTGTCTCCAGAAACATTACCTACAATCAGATTTGTCTTTATAGCCCAATTAAAGTTGATATTGTATCTGAAAAAAACGCCTCCCGAAATTCCCGGATGCAAATACAATTTCGTTTTGTTGGTATCACCCATATAGAAAGATGTTCCAGTTGCGGCACCTATCTCATATTTATATTCCTGAGATAATGCTTTTGCAGGAAAGAATAATCCTATAAATAATGCCAGACAGTAATAGATCAACTTTTTAATGATTACCATATCAACTACTTATTTGCTCATACTATTTATAAACGCAAAAGTAGCAGATAAAGTATTATTAAAAGTAACTATTATACTAGTTCAAATCAAATTTATTGAGCCTCCCTTTCCAGACATCACTGATTTGGGTTTGAGCCTGAGATATTCCGCCGAATATCCATATATTATCATTATCGGTTAATACCGATGCATTTTTTCTGAAATTAAAAGTTGCAGGAAGTGCCTGATTTTCTTCTGCTGCTTTCCATTCCAAACCGAAGTTGTCAGAATAAAGCAAGCTGTTTTTTCCTGATGATGCTGTTAATATATAAGGCTTCTCATCATAGAAAAAGATAGAACTGCCATCAATTGAAACCGTTTCTGATTTCTTTGATTTTAAAACAGAGATTTCGGTATTTCTTTCCTGTAAAATCCAAATATCATTGTTGTTAGATTCATCTGTTTTATTACCTCCGGCAATTGTTATATATCTTATAGTGTATGAAGTTGCACTTTCAATTTTAGTGGCAGAAAAGTTTTTTACAGGCAGATCAGAAGGACTGCTCGAGGAATTTATTTCCATCAGCTGCAGAGATGCGAAATCATCAGTCTTAGCTAATTTAAGAGTTCCACTATCATCAACCATTACAAGGATATCATTTGTAGCAGAGGGTAAAATACCGTAAATAGCTACAATAGGATAATCCGTGTTAATCTGCATCCATGAATATCCATCGGATGAGCTGAATAATTTGTTGTCATCATCAGTAGCGAAGAGAACATTCTCTGTTACAGTTATAGATGATAATTGAATTGCAGGGGGTAGTCCCGATAAAGCTGCAGTAGTCCAGTTTACACCATCACTTACAGCAGAGGATGTAGCATTTACAGCTCCATTTGCAATATAGTATGTTATAAACCGATTGTTAAATTCTATAGTCTTTTGTTGGCTCACAGACTGTGGCAAATATCCATCTGATATCTTTTCCCAAGATAAGATATATGGATCCTGCTGGTATGTATATAACTGAAACTGATATGTCTTTTTATTATCACCATCAGGGGCAGTGGTAATAATTCGATATAATTTTGAAACCTCAATTGAGTCAGATTGTGACCAGGTAAATGTACTGTCCGGGATTAGCTGTATAGATACATTCGAAAATGCATTCAACGTACTTGCTCCTCTGATGTTTAGAATTACACTGTCCACATGAAACTGATAGGGTAATGGTTTCTTGTTGAATATCTTGCCGTTTACCTGATCAATTGTAAATTCTGTAGTTCTTAACAGATTTAAGGTGTCAGCTTTGGATGAGATTGAGAAAGAGTAAATCTGTGCATCAGGCGAGTACTCCAGTTCCCCTTCATTAGATGAGCCGAGACAAGAGGAGAACAGTAACAAATTCATGATAAGAACCGATGTCCAGAATAAATATTTAGATGTCATTTGTTTCAATAATATTGTACATCACATTAAGTTATGCAAAAGTAGGAAGATTTTTCTCTTTAACCATATTAAAATGAATATTTAAAGAAAATTTCGAGATATTTTGCTCTTTAAATGATACTGAGCGGAGTTGAGATATCTTTTAGTACCAATAACACACCCATTAATCTCCGGAGAATTAACACCTTCATGTAATCTTTTTTCGGAGACCTCAATAAGTGCTTCATCCCAGAGGTTTTTTTCGATGAAGGATGATAATAGCTTAGCTCCGCCCTCTATCAGAAGTGAATAGATATTTTCTTTATAGAGATGATTTAAAATTTGTTTGTTAGTATCTTTTGAAAAATCAATTTCAATGAACTTCAAATTCTCTGTATCTTTCCTGTCAACGGGGATTGTAGTTGTGAAAACAATTGTAGGTACCGTTCCGTCAAATAAAGAGCTGTTCAACGGAATTTTGTTGTTTTTGTCTATGACAATCCTGGTGGGATCATCACCGAACCATTTTCTGGCTGTTAGTTTTGGGTTATCAAGAATTGCAGTATTTGTTCCTACAAGAATGCCCTGAACCCTAGTCCTAAACTTGTGAACAATACTATGTGTAATCTTATTCGATATTATAACCGGTGATCTGTTTTCTTCCGGCTTTCTATGCAAATCAATAAAACCATCCTTGCTTTGAGCCCATTTTAAGATTACATAAGGTCTGGAGAATAATTGATTGACAAAGAAAAAACGATTTATTTCCCTGGCTTCTTCTTCCAAAAGTCCCTCTTTTACATCTATACCGTTTTTTATCAACAAGTCGATACCTTTACCTGATACCTGAGGATTGGGGTCTCTAACTGCAATAACTACACGTGGTATTTTATTTTTAATGATCAATTCAGCACAGGGGGGTGTTTTGCCGTGATGAGCACAAGGTTCAAGTGATACGTACATGATGGATTCCTGTAATAGCGACTTGTCTTTAACCGAATTAATGGCATTAACTTCTGCATGTGCTTCACCGTATTGTCTGTGATATCCTTCACCTATAATTTTATTTTCGTGTACTATTACTGCTCCAACCATTGGATTGGATTTAGTGAAACCTTCACTTTTACGTGCCAAAAAGAGGCATCTCGCCATATATATCGGATTTAGCTCCATTTTTTTGTACCTTTGTTGTTAGCAACCATTAATTCTATGCAACAACTCATTCATTATATCCGTCGTGAATTAGGAAGTCAATACACTCAATCTGAGTTGTCTGCACTTATCCGAATAATTCTGGAAGAGGTCCTTGGATTAGACTATTCCGGAATTATTTCTAACAAAATTAATAATTTATCGTCATCAGAACTAAACAAAGTTGAAGTAATTGTAGGCAGACTTAAAAAGTTCGAGCCGATACAATATGTTTTAGGTAAAACAGAATTTTACGGACTGAATTTTAAGGTCACCTCTGACGTGCTTATACCCAGGCCTGAAACAGAGGAACTGGTTGAGTGGATTCTGTCCGAATGTGTTACTTTACGGCCTGCAATACTGGATATTGGAACAGGAAGCGGTTGTATCGCGGTCACATTGGCTAAAAAACTGCCGGAAAGCGAAGTTTCAGCCTGGGATATTTCAGAAGGAGCGTTAAATATTGCCACAGAAAATGCAAAATTAAATAATGTTACTGTTAGCTTTAAGAACCAGAATGTTTTATCTGCAGATGAAATAAGTCAACTCCTGTCAAAAGGGGAGCGTTATGATGTTATTGTAAGTAATCCCCCATATGTAATGGAGTCAGAAAAAGAGACTATGGATGAGAATGTACTAAATTTCGAACCACAAGAAGCACTATTTGTACCCGATGAAAATCCTCTTCTCTTTTACGACAGAATATCCACAATAGCTCTGGATATGCTTAAAGAAAACGGGAAGCTTTATTTTGAGATAAACAGAGGTAAGGGTGATGAGATTTACAGGATGTTTAAGAATAAGGGATTTGAAGATTTAGAGCTGCGAAAGGATATTTCCGGAAACTTCAGAATGATTAAAGGAGCGAAAAAACAGAGGATTCATAAGTGAAAACATATCTTTATGAGTAAACAGGGCAAAGTAATATCTGAAAGACAGGCTTTTACACGTATGGCACGCTTATGTTCACAAAAAGAATATTGCAGTTTTGATATCTCTCAGAAGTTATACAGACTTAACCTCAATGCTAATGAAATAGAAAGTGTTGTTAATCTATTGGTTAAGCAGAATTTTATCAGCGATGAGCGCTTTGTCAGAAGCTATATCGGAGACAAGGTT
Organism: Fermentimonas sp.; assembly: GCA_028683355.1. Taxonomy (GTDB): domain Bacteria; phylum Bacteroidota; class Bacteroidia; order Bacteroidales; family Dysgonomonadaceae; genus Proteiniphilum. Next base: position 6,526 of record JAQUIZ010000011.1, on the reverse strand, counting down.
AAATTCAACAAATGGGGAAAAAGGAAAATAGAACTTGCATTGAGGCAAAAGAAAATACCTCAAAGTATTATTCAAAAAGTATTTAACGAGTATTCTGACTCAGAACTGAATCAGTCACTCGAGTATGTTATTGAGAAAAAGTGGAGATCAGTTAAGGGTGCAAGTGATAATGAGAGAAAAGGTAAACTGATCAGATATGCACTTGGAAGAGGGTTTGAGATGAATGAGATAATTTCAAGTATGCAAAAATTGAATCTTGACTTTTTAGATGAAGATTGAAAGGAATAAGAGTGGGCTTTTAAGCAAGTTACTGCACCTTTTTCTTCCTGATGTTTGTGTGGTTTGCGAACGGGAGTTGCTTGAAGGTGAAGTGGGTGCATGTTTAAGTTGTTTATATAAATTGCCAAAGACGAATAATTACAAAGAAAAAGACAACAGAGCAGAAATATTGATGGCGGGCAGGATACCATTCGAAAGAATTGCCTGTTATTGTGCTTATTCAAGTGGAGGAATTCTGCCACCCTTGATACATAATCTTAAGTATTATCATAAAAAAGAGATAGGGCTGTTATTAGGTCGTATGTTTGGTGAAGATCTCGCAGATAGTGATTTTATAAAACCTGTAGATATGATTGTTCCGGTGCCATTGCATCCTAAGAAGAAAAAAAGCCGTGGATATAATCAAGCAGAAATAATTGCTCAGGGAATATCAGAGTCTACATCACTGCCTTTATCAACAGACAATCTTGTAAGAGTTGTGCACAATCCTACTCAAACAAAAAGAACAAAAACTGAGCGTTGGGGAAATGTTAAGGGTATTTTTGAAGTGGTAGATAAGCAAATCTACGAACAGAAACATATTCTCCTTGTGGATGATGTAATCACAACAGGATCAACAATTGAAGCTTGTGGCACTGCTCTACAGAAATGCAGTAACCTGAAGATAAGCATCGCAACGATTGGGGAGGTTTTTTAAATCAATTTTCCGGCAATTGTCCCAAAATCCATTTTTAAGCATTATTTTTGCAATCAATCCATTTTCAAGTCAATAAAAAAATGAAAACAGTACAGAAAATTACAGCAGAGAAACTACTCAAAGTAAAGGCAGTAAAACTGCAGCCTTCTAACCCTTTCACATGGGCATCAGGCTGGAAATCGCCTATATATTGTGATAATCGCAAGCTGATGTCATATCCTCTAGTTCGCAATTTTTTAAAAGTTGAATTTGCGCGTATTATACTTGAGAAGTATCCTCAAACAGATGCTATAGCTGGAGTGGCTACAGGCGCTATTGCTCCGGGAGCACTGGTTGCAGACCTTCTCGGACTGCCTTTTGTTTATATACGTTCTTCACCAAAAGACCATGGAATGGAAAATTTAATTGAGGGAGACCTAAAGCCAAAGCAAAAGGTGGTAGTTATTGAAGATCTTATATCAACAGGTGGCAGCAGTCTTAAAGCAGTGGAAGCAATAAGACGCAATGGTTCTGATGTGTTGGGTATGCTGGCAATATTTACTTATGGTTTCCCACATTCAGTTGAGGCTATGCACGAAGCAAGGGTAGAGCTTACTACGCTTTGTAATTATGATGCAATTCTAGATGAAGCGTTAGCCACCGATTATATTGATGAATCAGAACTTAAAACACTACAGGATTGGCGAAAAGATCCTGAAAATTGGGGTAAGTCATCTAAAAATGTTAAGTAATGACAGAATTTGTAAGTGATATAAGAGTTATTCCGCACTCTGACTCAGATATATTCAGGGTACTTTCTGATCTTCGTAATCTGGAGTTAATAAAAGGTATGGTTCCTGAGGATAAAATCAAAGATTTTAACTTCGATAGTGATAACGTATCATTCACGGTTGATTCAATTGGTAAAGTAACATTTGAAGTAACATGCCGTGAGCCTAACAATCTGGTTGCGTTTAAATCAGTGAGGCTGCCATTTGATATAATAATGGAGCTGCACCTCCTTTCATTAAACGAAAAAGAGACTGAGTTCTCGATGTTGGTAAAATCAAACCTTAATCCCTTTATGAAGGGATTTGTTGAAAAACCTATGAGAGAAGCTGTCGACAGAATTTCTGAGGCATTGGCCAAACTGCCATACGATAGAATTTAAACATTCTCAGCTGAACTTAATATCTGCTTTGTCTCCCTTATTTAAACTAATGGAGATATAGCCATCCTCTATATTGATTTTCTTGCCGTTTATAGTGACACTATTTACATTGTCCGGAACCATAAGTTTGAAACTATCAGTTACATTGGCTTTAATAGCAGCATTGGTAAGCAGGCCGTTATGCCATTTGGCATCTATTTCAGCTCCCCCACGCACGCGAAGTCCACTAAAGCTGCCTTCGCTCCAGTTTTGGGGAAGAGCCGGCAGCAAATGAATGTAACCATTGTGGCTCTGTAAGAGCATTTCTGCTATTCCTGCTGTACCACCAAAATTACCGTCAATTTGAAAAGGAGGATGGGCGCAAAACAGATTAGGGTAAGTTCCTCCACCACTTCTCATATTTACATCACTGCCAAAAGCAGGTTCCAGCAAACTCTTTAATAATTTGTAAGCACGGTCACCATCAAGTAACCTAGCCCAGAAATTTATCTTCCATGCTCTTGACCAACCTGTTCCCCCATCTCCACGGCGGTTTAATGTTTTTCTGGCCGCTTCTGCGAGTTCGGGGGTCAATTCGGGGGATATCTGGTTTGAAGGATACAATCCATAAAGATGTGAAACGTGCCTGTGTTCAGGATCCTGCTCTATATAATCTTCAAGCCACTCTTGCAGATAACCTTCAGAACTGATCTGCATAGATGGCAGCTGATTAATTGCTTCTCTTATTTTTTTGGTTGTAATATCTTCAATGCCAAGTGCTTCTGCTGCATTAAGTGTGTTGGTAAACAGCTCTTTGATTATCTGTACATCCATTGTGGGACCCATACAAACAAAGACAGACTCACTACTTCCAGGTAGGTAGAATGCATTTTCCGGTGAAGAGGATGGTGCAGTTACCAGCCATCCGTTTTTTTGTTCCTTAATCATGCTGCTCAGAAAAAAATCTGCAGCACCTGCTAATGCCGGATAAACAGATCTCAGATACTCTTCATCTTTATTAAATGAGTAGTGCTCATACAAATGCTCACAAAGCCAGGCTCCGCCTGTGTTTGTTGCGCCCCACGATGCATGTTCTCCCGGTGCTGTATATAACCAGGGGTTACTCATCATATGTGCCACCCAGCCGTCTGCCCCATAGAATGTTTTTGCAGTCTTTTCTCCGGAAGGAATAAGTGATTTTGTGAAATCTATCAGTGGTTTATGCAGTTCAGAAAGATTGCATACTTCTGCAGGCCAGTAGTTCATCTGGAGGTTTATATTCAGGTGATAATCACCATTCCATGGCGTTTGTAACTGATTGGACCAAAGTCCCTGCAGATTAAGCGGTAAGCTGTTTTCATTAGTTCCGCTTATCATAAGATACCTGCCATACTGGAAGTAGAGAGCCGCGAAAGCAGGATCATTATTCTCCTGGAAGTCTATCAATCGCTGATCTGTAGAAGTGTTGTTGTCCTGTTCTCCCAGGTTTAGTTCTACTCTGTTAAACTTTTCCTGATAAAGGTCTGTGTGATTTTGTTTGAGTCTCTTGAAGCTTGTTTTTTTTGCATCTGTAATGAGATTCTCTACTGTTGCTGCATAGTCTTTATCCAGCATATCTGTAGAGGTGGAAATAAGAATAAGCGCCTCGTCCGCATTTGTCAGCTGTAATGTTGATCCGGTCGAATTTAAACTTCCTTCTTTATTGATAACCTCTACAGTCGTCAGGTATTTCACCCCGTTGTTGCCGTTATGTCCATCATTCAGCTGACCTTTCATGATCAGTCTGTTTCCTTCAGCGTTAACTATTGCTCTCTCCTGACGATTCAGATTCAGTTCTAATGAAATCGCATTTTTTTTATCTGCAGTTAATTTGATTACAAGTATATCATTTGCATGCGAAGCAAAATATTCACGTTCGTATTTTATTCCTCTAATTTCAAATTGTGTTGTTGCAACTGCATTGTTCAACGACAGGTTTCTTAAATAATTTCTGACTGAATCATTTTCACCTGAATCGATGTTATATAAATATTCGATATCCAGATCTCCAACTTTCTGAAAACAGCCGTATGGTGCATCTTTGGCATTGCCAAAAGCAGATCCCTGACCGCCGCATTTGAAATAATTATACATGATTTCCTGAGCTTCAAGGTTCTTTCCCTCTAACAATAACTTTTGAATCTCAGGAAGGTATTCTTTTGCATCCGGGTTAAATGCATCCGGATCCTCACTGCCAGCCCACATTGTTATGTCATTAATAACAATCTTTTCATTCACAATTCCGCCGTCAGGCATCATCCCTATTCTGCCGTTCCCGAGAGGAAGTGTCTCTTCCCATTTGTCGGCAGGTGATGTAAAGTTTAATGAAAGTGTTTGTTCAGGTGTCGTGTCTTTGCAAGAAAACATTAATGATAACAGACTCGAGAGTAAAATAAATTGAAGCTTTTTCATGAAAAATCCAGTTATGATCTTTTTTGTTGAAATATATTTAACAGAGTGTAAAAATAACACTTTGGTCAATAAGAAAAAAATAACCGGAAGAACTCTTCACAGAGGTCTTCCGGTTTTTGGAAAATCAAAAAAGTCATATAAGAAATAGAACTAATTTAGTTGTGGTTTTTAGTATTCAATAGTATTCATTTGATGTGGTAACAGGTATAGGTATTTCAGTCCTGGCTTTTAATGCAGGTTGATTATATCTGTATACTACATCATATCTCGTTTCTTTTGTTTTGCTATTTGTTTTATCTGTCCACTCTTTTACTTTAACTGATATCTTAACAGAGTCGTTATCCATTACACGCAAAGGCCTCAGGTCAAAGCAGACAAAACCTTCGTATAATTTGTCGGACTGACTTTCAAAGGAGTTGTGTCTGAATTCAAGCTCAATCACATTCTTGTCAGAATCAATCGCCAAAGTATTTCGTACTAAGTTAATTGCATGGGGTTGTTTACCGCCATAGTTAAACATAAAAGAGGCATTTAAATAGTCGCCGCCAATCCATATTGAATTTGTCTTGATAGGGTCATCACCTATGCTTTGTTCATTTTGGGCATTAAGTTCAATTACATCTTTTGTAAGTATTCCCCAAATGTCATTTACCTTTATGTAGTGGTCGAAGCCATCTTTTTGATCAGATAGTATTGTATAGTTCAGAAGCACCCTCTGGTGTTCCGAAGGTGTAAAGTTTACTGCTTTGGCAGCAGGCCAAAGTTTTTTTCCATTATCAAGTTGCAGTGAATATGTGTTATTTCCTTCAGGTATGATTGTAGCAATATCGATTCCAAAGTTTCCCAAAGACTTTGAATTATCATCACATCCTATATAAATCAGGAGGATTCCAATTATTGCTAAACCGAGTATGAAGATTTTTTTTTGCATACTGCTCACGTAACAATTTTCACATATATTATTTGCTCACATTTACAAGTAAGATGCATAAAATGTAAAAACGCTGCACGGATTTAGTAAAAAAATGTTGCATTAACTATGTTTAACAGTTTTCTGCCGTTAAGAATTACTATTTCTTGGGGTAAAGTTTATTGATAATATCAGTTCGGTTGATTTTCTTCAACTCTTTAATGATGGAGCTTCTTCTTTTTTGGTCATACCAGAAGAAAAACTGACGCTGGGCTAATTTCTGATCTTTTGTTTTAGCTGTATAAACCGGCTGAAGTGTATAAGGGTGAAAGCCGGTATAGTAAATTTCAGTGGCAAGTGTCATCGGAGAAGGTGTAAAATCCTGAACCTGCTCTAACTTGAAGTCGAGGTTTTTGGTTACGGCTGCCAGTTCTGCCATATCTTCTTCAGTACAGCCGGGATGAGATGAGATAAAATAAGGAATCAGCTGTTGATTGAGCTGATAGTCATTATTAAGCTCATCAAATAGATTCTTAAAACGGTAGAAAAGGTTAAATGATGGTTTCCGCATTACATTTAGTGTAGAGTCGGAAGTGTGTTCAGGTGCAACTTTAAGTCTCCCCGACACATGTTTTCGGATTAACTCCTCCGCATACTTGCGGTTGGCTGAATTGGTCTGTTTATCATCCGACTTATGAAGCAGCATGTCATAGCGAACGCCGCTTCCTATAAATGATTTTTTTACTCCCGGTATAGCATCCACTGAATTGTAGATGTCAATAAGAGCTGAGTGATCAGTGTTGAGATTAAAACAGACTTTAGGGAAAATACAGGAGGGCTTTTTGCACTTGCTGCAGATATTCAAATCTTTTCCCTGCATTTTGTACATATTTGCAGAAGGTCCGCCCAAGTCGGTAATGTAACCTTTAAAGTCAGGCATTTCTGTGATCTCTTTAACCTCTTTTAGAATAGATTTTTTTGTTCTTGAAGCAATGAATTTTCCCTGGTGAGCCGAAATTGTACAAAATGCACATCCTCCAAAACATCCTCTGTGGAGGTT
>JAQUIZ010000110.1 GCA_028683355.1 Fermentimonas sp. | reverse complement strand
CCGGGTTCCAACGGACGGAATTCAAATTTACCGGAGAACGTATCCTCCTGTAACATGATTACTTTATCGGGTTTTTGGAATGCTAATATTGCCATGAAATTATTGTTTAGAATATAATTCTACGATGAGTTGTTCTTTTATACTTTCCGGGATATCTGCTCTTTCGGGAATATGCAGCAGCTTACCGCTTGATGTGCTATTGTCCCACTCAATCCAGGGGTATTTACTGTGATTGAATCCAGTTAGTGAATTTACAATCACCTCCATCGATTTTGATTTTTCTCTCACACCAATAACATCTCCGGCTTTTACTGTATATGAAGGGATGTTTACCACTTTTCCATTAACAACGATATGGCGGTGTGTAACAAGCTGACGTGCTGCAGCTCTTGTAGGTGCAATTCCCAAACGGAATACCATATTATCCAGACGAAGTTCTAGCAGTTGTAAAAGTACTTCACCAGTAATTCCACGGCTGCGTGATGCTTTGTCAAATGTGCGACGGAACTGTTTTTCCAGTACACCGTATGTATATTTTGCACGTTGTTTTTCACGCAATTGAATTCCATACTCAGATGTTTTCCTTCTGCGTGAGTTCCCATGCTGACCCGGAGGATAATTCTTTTTAGAAAGAACTTTGTCGGGGCCGAAAATAGGTTCGCCAAATCTACGGGCGATTTTTGATTTTGGACCAGTATATCTTGCCATTTTTACAATTAAACTTTTTTTCTGAAGCCTAAACTGTGCAGCCGCGATTACAGAGAAGCTGTTTTGTAATCATTTCACAGCTCAAGTTTCAAGGTAAATGAAACTTAAATTATCTGTTGATTAAACTTTTCTGGCTTTTGGAGGACGGCATCCGTTGTGAGGTAGTGGTGTCACATCTACAATCTCAGTAACTTCAATGCCTGACCCATGAATTGTTCTGATTGCCGATTCACGTCCGTTTCCTGGACCCTTCACATAAGCTTTCACTTTACGCAATCCTAAATCATATGCTACCTTAGCACAGTCCCCTGCAACCATTTGTGCTGCATATGGAGTATTTTTTTTGGAACTTCTGAATCCCATTTTACCAGCTGATGACCAGCTGATTACTTCGCCGTTTTCGTTTGTAAGCGATACAATTATGTTGTTGAATGACGAAGAGATGTGTGCCTGTCCTATTGCACCTACTTTTACATTTCTCTTCTTTGCTGCAACTGTTCTTTTTGCCATGTTACCTATCTATTATTTAGTAGCTTTTTTCTTGTTAGCAACGGTTTTCTTTCTTCCCTTACGAGTACGTGCATTATTTTTAGTACTCTGTCCTCGTACTGGTAATCCGATACGATGACGAATTCCTCTATAGCAACCAATATCCATTAATCTCTTAATGTTCAATTGCACCTCAGAACGGAGATCTCCTTCAACCTTAAAATCTGTGGAGATAATCTCACGAATTCGGGCAGCCTGATCGTCAGTCCAGTCTTTTACTTTGATATCCCTATCAACTTCTGCTTTTGTTAAAATGGTGTTAGCTGCGCTTCTTCCAATGCCATAAATATAGGTAAGGGCAACTTCACCCCTTTTATTCTGCGGCAGATCGACACCAACAATTCTTATAGCCATATATATTCTTATTATTAGATTACAATGATATACTTCTTATCCCTGACGTTGTTTAAACTTGGGATTCTTTTTATTAATAACATACAAACGGCCTTTTCTTCTTACTATTTTGCAGTCGGCCGAACGTTTCTTTAAAGATGCTCTTACTTTCATATTGTTTTCTTTTTATGCTCGTTTCTTGTTATTCTCCTGATTACTCAGGTACTCTGTTTTATTCTGTTTCTCCTAATATGCTATTTGCAATCGTATTTATACTGTTTAGTTAAACAAAACCAGTATCAACTGATCGTAATAACAATAATTCGTTTATTTATATCTGAACGAAATTCTGCCTTTCGAAAGGTCATAGGGCGACATCTCCACTCTTACTCTGTCTCCGGGCAAAATCCTAATGTAATGCATTCGCATTTTTCCGGAAATATGAGCAGTTATCTCATGCCCGTTTTCAAGTTCAACACGAAACATAGCATTTGACAATGCTTCAACTATTGTTCCGTCCTGTTCTATTGCTGATTGTTTAGCCATTATTTAATGTTTATGTTTTTAGTTTGTTTCCTTTATAAATTCAAATGTAGAGAGAATATCTGCTTTTCCGTTACGAATGGCTACAGTATGTTCAAAATGTGCGGAAGGTTTGCGATCTTTAGTTCTCACAGTCCAACCGTCACTTTCAAAAATCACTTTTTTACCACCCATATTTATCATTGGTTCAATAGCTATGCACATTCCGTTACTGATTTTAGGGCCAGTACCCCGTCTGCCATAATTTGGCACTTCAGGCGGTTCATGCATCTGTCTGCCAATTCCATGGCCAACCAGTTCGCGCACTACCGAATATCCTCTTTTCTCACAATACTCCTGTATTGTTGAACCAATATCTCCAATTCTCCCTTCTGCCTTTGCACTTTCAATCCCTTTGTAAAGTGATTCCTTAGTAACACGAAGAAGTTCCTTCACTTTCTCGTCTACTTCACCGACACAAAAAGTGTAAGCCGAATCACCACAAAAACCACGTAACTGAGTACCGCAATCTACCGATATAACATCACCATCTTTAAGTGGTATATTATTTGGAATACCGTGAACCACGTGCTCATTTACCGAAGTGCAAATTGAATTTGGAAAACCACCATACCCTAAAAAGGTAGGAATTGCGCCGTGATCTCTGATAAACTCTTCCGCAATTCGATCAAGCTCTAGCGTAGTCACACCCGGTTTGATATGGTTTGACAATTCTCCGAGTGTCATTCCAACCAAACGGTTAGCTTCGCGCATGAATTCGATTTCTTCGTCAGTTTTCAGTATGATCATTTTGCTATCCATATTACCAAAACATTAATAGACTGCAGCAGAACCTGATCTGCCTTTAATTTTAGCTCCAGATTTCAGGAAGCCGTCGTAGTGACGCATCAGAAGATGACTTTCAATCTGTTGTAATGTATCAAGTACAACACCAACAAGAATCAAAAGAGATGTACCTCCAAAAAACTGAGCGAACATAGAATTAATTCCCATTAATCCTGCAAAAGCAGGGAGTATAGCAACAATTGCCAGGAAAAATGAACCGGGCAGTGTAATTCTCGACATTATAGTATCGATATACTCTGCAGTTTTTTTGCCGGGTTTAACTCCGGGAATAAATCCATTGTTACGTTTCAAATCTTCAGCCATTTGCACCGGATTTACAGTAATCGCGGTGTAGAAATAGGTAAAAGCAATAATCAACAATCCAAATAAAAGATTGTACCAAAAGCTGTTAGGGTTCATCAATGCAGCCCAGAAACCTCCACCCTCACTTACAGAAAACTGTGCTAAGGTGATTGGTATAAACATCAGGGCTTGTGCAAAAATGATAGGCATAACGTTTGCTGCATTTACTTTCAGCGGAATATACTGCCTAACACCTCCATACTGTTTATTACCTACAATTCTTTTAGCATACTGTACAGGCACTTTTCTAACACCTTGTACAAGCATAATTGCAGCAGCTGTAACAGCAACCAGGAATAATAGTTCAAGTAAAAGAAGAACTAGTCCTCCAGGAGCATTAAGTAGCCTGTCGAATTCAGCAACAATAGCTTGAGGCAGACGTGCAATAATACCAATTAGAATGATAAAGGAAATACCATTACCAATTCCCTTGTCAGTAATACGCTCACCAAGCCAAAGAACAAACATACTGCCACCTGCAAGTATTATTGTAGAGGGCAATACCCAATCCCAGAAACCTCCGGGGATTGCAGCACCTACAGCTCCATAAAGATATGCAGGTCCCTGTATCAGTAATATCGCTACTGTAAGGTAACGGGTATACTGATTAATTTTGGTTCTTCCGCTTTCTCCTTCGCGTTGCATTTTCTGGAATGCAGGAACAGCAATGCCTAATAACTGCATCACGATAGATGCAGAAATATAAGGCATAATTCCGAGTGCAAAAATTGATGCATTTGCAAAAGCACCTCCTGAAAACATATCCAGCAAACTAAGTAAACCTGAACTCGCATTTTGCTGAAGTGCAACCAAAGCTTCCGGATTAATGCCCGGTAAAACTACGAAGGAACCAAACCTATAAATGGCAATAAATCCAAGGGTAATCAGAAGTCTCTGTCTGAGATCTTCTATTTTCCAAATATTTTTTACTGTTTGTACGAATCCCATCTTTTTAGAGTTTTACAGCGGTTCCGCCTGCAGTTACAATTGCCTGTTCAGCTGTTTTTGAGAAAGCATGTGCTTCCACATCCAGTTTACTAGTCAGTGCACCTTTGCCTAAAATCTTCACTAAATGTTTTTTAGTGATAAGACCTGCATTCATCAATACTTCAGTATCTATTTTAGTCAGCTTCTGTGAATCAGCTAACTCCTGAAGAGTTTCTAAATTTATAGCTTTATATTCAACTCTTTTTAAAGGCTTAAATCCGAATTTAGGAACACGACGCTGTAATGGCATCTGTCCTCCTTCGAAACCGACTTTCTTTGAATAGCCAGATCTTGATTTTTGTCCTTTATGACCTTTAGTTGAGGTGCCGCCTTTGCCTGAGCCTTCACCACGGCCTATTCTCTTGCTGGATTTAGTAGCACCTGCAGCCGGTTTTAAATTCGATAAATTCATTTTATATATCTTTTAACCGTTTATATTTCAATTATTCAATTACAGTTACCAAATGGTGTACTTTATTAATAAGCCCCCTAATGGTGGCATTATCCTCATGTTCTACCACACGGTTCATTTTGGTAAGTCCTAAACTATCCAATGTTCTTTTCTGATCTTTAGGAGCACCAATTCTGCTTTTAGTCTGTTTTATTTTTATTGTAGCCATTTCAGATTTAATTTTTATCCTTTAAATACTTTTTCCATACTTACACCTCTGTTTTGAGCTACCGTAAATGGGTCTCTCAATTCAGTCAGCGCGAGAATAGTGGCTTTCACAAGGTTGTGCGGATTTGAAGATCCTTTAGACTTTGCAAGAACGTCTGTAATACCAACACTCTCAAGCACGGCACGCATAGCACCCCCTGCTTTTACTCCTGTTCCTGTAACAGCAGGTTTTAGAAATACCTCAGCACCACCAAAACGTGCTATTTGCTGATGAGGAATTGTTCCTTTGTATACTGGTACTTTAATCAGGTTCTTCTTAGCAGCTTCTACACCTTTTGCAATAGCTGTTGCAACCTCACCTGCTTTACCTAAACCCCAGCCTACGATGCCGTCTTCATCACCAACAACTACCATTGCAGCAAATGTGAACGTACGTCCCCCTTTTGTTACCTTAGTAGTACGATTAATAGCCACTAAACGGTCTTTTAACTCAATATCGTTTGTAGTTTTTACTTTATTATTATCTCTAGCCATAATCGTTAAAATTTAAGTCCTCCTTTACGAGCGGCATCAGCCAGTTCTTTAATTCTTCCATGATACAGGTAACCGTTTCTGTCAAAAGCAACAGTTTCGATTCCCGCTTCTTTTGCGTTCTGAGCAATCATTTCTCCAACTTTAGCTGCTATCTCTTTTTTAGGAAGTTTGTCTTCAATTTTCAGAGAAGATGCCGAAGCAAGAGTAATACCGGTAATATCATCAATCACCTGTGCATATATCTGCTTGTTACTCCTGTAAACGGAAAGGCGTGGTCTCTCGGGAGAACCGTATACTTTTCCGCGAACACGAGTTTTTATTTTAAGTCTTCTTTCGTTTTTTGTTATCATTGCGTTTCAGTGTTTACGTAAAATTATTTAGCAGCCGTTTTACCTGATTTGCGGCGAACCTGTTCTCCAACAAAACGTATACCTTTTCCCTTATAAGGTTCCGGTTTACGGAATGAACGGATTTTTGCACATACCTGTCCCAGTAGTTGTTTATCACAAGATTCCAGCATAATAAGAGGGTTCTTGTTTCTTTCCATCTTAGTTTCAACCTTGATCTCTTTTGGTAATTCCATAAGGATACTATGGGTGTAACCAAGTGACAACTCCACGATCTGTCCGTTGTTGGAAACACGATAACCAACACCTACTAATTCCATCTCTTTACGGAAACCTTCCGAAACACCAATAACCATATTGTTCAACAAAGAACGATATAATCCATGCAGTGAGCGGCTTTCTTTTGATTCATTAGGTCTGTTAATTGTAAGCTCACCATCGTTGATTTCGATATTCATACCGCCTTCAATAACCTGAGTCAATTCTCCCTTAGGACCTTTAATTGTAACCGCATTATCTTTCCCCACTGTTACAGTAACGCCCGCAGGCACTTTTATGGGTAATTTTCCTATTCTTGACATACTTTACTCTCCTTCAAATTAATAAACGTAACATAAAACTTCACCACCCACTTTTTGTTCGCGGGCTTCCTTATCTGTCATTACTCCATTTGAAGTAGATAAAATTGCAATTCCCAGACCATTAAGTACACGAGGTAAATCCTTGTGACCTACATACTGGCGTAAACCAGGTGAGGATATGCGCTCCAGCTTCTTGATTGCATTAACTTTGTTAACCGGATCATATTTCAAGGCAACCATTATAGTTCCCTGTGGCCCTTCATCTACAAACTTATAATTAAGAATGTAGCCCTTTTCAAAAAGAATCTTAGTGATATCTTTTTTTAAATTCGAAGCGGGAATCTCAACCACACGATGTTTCGCCTGGATTGCATTTCTTAGCCGCGTCAAATAATCTGCTATAGGATCTGTCATATTCTAATAATTTAAATTGATCCCGTCTATCGGGACAATATTTAATAATTTATTGATTTTCTGATTTGTGATTTCTCACATTATCAGTTTTACCAACTTGCTTTTTTAACTCCCGGAATTTGTCCCCTTGATGCCATTTCCCTGAATTGGATACGTGAGAGGCCAAACTGGCGCATATATCCTTTGGGGCGGCCGGTGATTTTGCAACGATTGTGCAAACGTACCGGAGAAGCATTTTTCGGTATGGATTGAAGTGCTTCATAATCGCCTTCTGCCAAATATTTAGCTCTTTTTTCGGCATAACGGGCAACCATTTTAGCTCTTTTTACCTCACGGGCTTTCATTGATTCTTTTGCCATTATCTATTGATTTTGTTTTGTTCTGAATGGTAATCCAAACTCTCTTAAAAGGGCATAACCCTCTTCATCTGTCTGAGCATTTGTAACAAATGTAATATTCATTCCAAGAATTCGTGGAGTTGTATCGATGTTAATCTCAGGAAAGATGATTTGTTCTTCAATACCTAAAGTATAATTTCCTCTTCCGTCGAGTTTACTTCCAATTCCCTTGAAGTCACGTATACGCGGTAAAGAAACACGCACAAGTCTTTCTAGGAACTCGTACATTTTGTCGTTACGTAAAGTAACCCGAACGCCAATTGGCATTTTCTTACGCAGCTTGAAGTTAGAGATGTCCTTTTTAGATACTGTAGCAACGGCTTTTTGACCGGTAATAGCTGTAAGTTCATTTATTGCTGTTTCGATAATTTTTTTATCTGCAACTGCAATACCCAGCCCTTGATTAATAACTATTTTCTCAAGTTTAGGTGCCTGCATTACCGACTTATAGCTGAATTCTTTCATTAATGAGGGAACGATACGCTCTTTATAGTCTTTTTTCAGACTTACCTCGTATGTAGTAGTAGTTTCACTCATTTCATTTCCTCCCCGGATCTTTTAGCGTAACGAACATTTTTTCCTTTACTATCTGCTTTTCTGCCAACGCGTGTAGGCTTTCCTGTCTTAGGATCAACTGGGTTAAGATTAGAAAGATGCACTGATGCTTCTTTCTTTTCTATTCCGCCATTAGGATTCTGAGCACTTGGTTTAGCATGTTTGGATACAACATTTACGCCTTCAACTATCGCGCGGTTCTTGTTAACAAGAACCTCAAGCACGCGGCCGGTTTTTCCTTTATCTTCTCCGGCATTTACGTAAACGGTATCACCTTTCTTTATATGTAATTTTGTCATTGCCTGTGATTGCTTAATAGATTATAATACTTCAGGAGCTAAAGAAACAATCTTCATATTCGTGTTACGTAGTTCACGTGCAACTGGTCCGAAAATACGACTACCTCTCAATTCTCCTGCATTGTTCAAAAGAACACATGCATTATCATCGAAGCGTATATATGAACCATCAGCTCTGCGAATCTCTTTTTTCGTACGAACAATGATTGCTTTTGATACAGCACCTTTCTTAATATCACTCGAAGGGATTGTACTCTTTATTGAAACAACAATGATATCCCCAACCGACGCATAACGTCTTCCTGTACCACCCAATACGCTAATGCAGAGAACTTCTCTGGCGCCACTGTTATCGGTAACTGTTAATCTGGATTCTTTCTGTATCATTTTACTTAGCCCTTTCCATTATTTCAACCACTCTCCATCTCTTTGTTTTACTCAAAGGACGTGTTTCCATTATACGCACTGTATCACCTATGTTACAGTCGTTCTTCTCATCATGGGCGTGAAATTTCCTCGTTTTATTAACGAACTTCCCATATATAGGGTGTTTCTCTTTCCATTTTACAGCAACTGTGACCGACTTATCCATCTTATTGCTGAAAACGACCCCGATTCTTTCTTTTCTTAAATTTCTCGTTTCCATTCTCTGTATTATTGATCTTTTTTCAATTCTCTGGCACGCAGCTCTGTTTTAATACGGGCAATATTTCTGCGTTTTTCCCTGAGCAAGCCTGAATTATCCAGTGGTGTAATGGTATGATTGATCTGCAATTGATTTAACTCAATTACCTCAGCATCCAATCTTTCTTTCAAATCTTTATCGGGTAGCTCTCTTAATTCTTCTTGATTCTTCATCTTTCTTTATGATTTTTGCTCATAATCAAAATCTCTTCTCACTACGAATTTGGTAGTAACCGGTAGTTTCTGAGCTGCTAAACGCAGTGCTTCTTGTGCTACCTCAAAGGATACTCCTTCAATTTCGAAAAGAATTCTTCCCGGAGTTACTGGAGCAACAAAACCTTCCGGGTTACCTTTTCCTTTACCCATACGCACTTCGGCAGGCTTCTTTGTGATAGGCTTATCCGGAAAAATACGAACCCAAACCTGGCCTTGACGTTGCATATAACGTGTCACAGCAATACGGGCAGCTTCAATCTGACTTCCGGTAATCCACTTTGATTGCAGAG